>CAYOUP010000288.1:0-4668 GCA_964407125.1 uncultured Hyphomicrobiaceae bacterium
GGTATCATCCTGGGCGTTCGCAGGAGCCACCATGGTGAAGGCTGCGATAATCACAGGGGCCAAAGCGCCCGCTAGATGACGATAGACACTGCGCTTCATTTTTGTTCCTCCCAATATTTTTTTCCAAAAATATTTTGCTACCGGACTGTTTTTTCCGTCTTCTGGTTGCCGCCCAAGCAAGCGGAAATTCTTTATTTTCTTAAGGATAATGAAGAAATCATTCTTAGCCTGTGAATATTTAACTGCAGGTTCCCATAACTGATCGAGATCAACTGGAACGCCGCTTTCTGTCAGTAGGCGTTAAGAGATCACTATTGTAAACACCACAAAATTGATGATAACAGACAAAAAATTGGCATTTTCAGCTATACTCAATCGTCGATGTCAGAGCACGCCGTAAACAACCAGGAAGACCTTCCGCTCGCACTTTTTGCTAATGCAGATCGTATTCTTGCCGATATCGGATCGAGCGAATGGCACCTCTCCACTCAGCGCGAACAGGGGCGAAGCCATGCGCTTGCCCTGTCTTACGGTAGGGGCTTGGCGCAACTTGCCCAAGGGCAAATCAAGCTCCATTCACCATGCCTGCTCTGGCTTCCTCCAGGTGTCGGCCAGTTCGTTCGGATTGAGCCCGGTTCGCAGGGTTTCATGCTCTCCTTCACGGAGGATCTGATCGCCAAAGCCATAACCGGACATCGTACATCGGCTGAGCTTCGCGGTGTTGCCGACCGCCTGATCCATGCGGAAGGCGAAAAGCTGACCGAGCCGATCATTGGTCTCAGCCAAGCCAGCGAGGCCATTCACCGCGAATTGCGCCACCTGGATGAAGGCGGAATGAATATGATCATATCCTATCTTACCGTCATTCTGGTTCATGCCTGGCGATTGTCAGGTTTTCACATGCCGCAATTACAGACGAACTGGTCCGGCTCGGTGATCTTTCAACGCTTCCTCCATGCGATCGAGCTGCATTTCCGTGAGAATTGGACCATAGCGCGCTACGCCGCCCAACTCGGGGTCACCGAAAGACGGCTCCATGCAGCCGTGACCCGGGCAGCCAGCAAGAGCCCGATCCAGCTTTTACATCTTCGGATTCTGGAAGAAGCCCGGGCGCGGTTGGAACAATCCTCTCTGCCGATTGCTCAGATCGGCTACGGGCTCGGCTTTCGCGATCCGGCCCATTTCAGCCGTTTCTTCAAGAATGCGATGGGCGTTTCGCCAGGCGCGTTCCGCAGGCGCAGGCGTCAGGAAACGCGAAGGGATACGACCTTTGCGGCTTGGCCATAGGCTATATTTAAAGGGCGAACGCGGCCCACCGAAATTGAAAATCTTTTATCTTAAATAGGCAATCCCTCCACATTTACATCGCTTAGGCATCGGCGCTTACTAAGAATATTGAAGTCATGACGTTTTAATTCCGATAGGTTTGGTGTGCAAATCGGTCGGTGCCAGCATGGTGTTGCCAAGCCCTTGGAAGGAGGTAATGTCCACGCTAATTACGGACGATAGCACACTGCAAGCGATAAGGCAGACGTGACATCGGAAAATAATAATAAAAACACTAAATTACTTCTATTTCCTCTGCCTTGCAGGAGAACGCTTCTTACATTGCTTCTCTTGTGAACATTCGGAACATTGTTTCTTTCGCTTGCAGTGCATAGCAACCGCAGCATGTCGCTACTGTCAAAAACGCAGAGCCAGGGAGGAAATTGTCATGCCAGTTCGTTTCGGACTATCGGCAGCTCTAGTTGCATTCTCATTGTCCTGTGCAAGCGCCTATGCGCAAAATGCTGATTCCGTCCTTGAGCGGATCAAATTGCCGCCCGGTTTCAAAATCTCAGTCTTTGCGGAAGCGCCTTCCGTTCGCTCGATGACGGTTTGCAAGCCGCTGAACACGATTTATGCCGGCACGCGGGACGGCAGTGTCTACGCCATTCAGGACAAGGATCGGGACGGCAGGGCAGATAAAGTCATCGAGAAGGCCACGGGACTGAATGTTCCCAATGGCATTGCCTGCCGTAACAGCCTTGTTTACATCGCCCTCCAGGACAAGGTCGTCATGTGGCCCGTCCCGGCGGAATTTGATCTGTCCATTCCGTTCGAGCCGCTTGTTCCGATCTTCGACAAGCTTCCCAATGAGTTCCTTCACGGCTGGCGCTATGCGAAGTTCGGACCGGACGGCAAGCTCTATGTCTCGGTCGGCTCGCCCTGCAATATTTGCGAGCCGAAGGGCTATGAAGGCACGATCATTCGCATGAACCCTGACGGGGCCGAGGTTGAAATCGTCGCTAAGGGCATTCGCAACTCGGTCGGTTTCGACTGGCATCCGGTGACAAACGAGCTGTTCTTCACCGATAATGGCGCCGACGATATGGGCGATACCATCCCGCCGGACGAACTCAATCATGTGACAAAGGCTGGACAATTTTTCGGCTTTCCCTATCTGGGCGGCGAAGACGTCAAACTGACCGGTTTCGAGAACAAGAAAGCACCCGAGAATCCCGTCGCGCCGGTCATCAAATTCGAAGCCCACAGCGCCAATCTCGGCATCCATTTCTATACAGGCGATCAGTTCCCTGACGAGTACAAGAACGACGCTTTCGTCGCTCAGCACGGGTCGTGGAACCGCTCGACACCGATCGGCTACCGCATCATGCGGGTAAAGTTCGACAAGGACGGCAAGCCGACCGGCAAGGAAGTCTTCGCCGAAGGCTGGCTTGAGGGCGATGACGCGATCGGACGGCCTGTGGACATTACCGAATTGCCCGATGGCTCATTGATCGTCTCGGATGATTTCGCTGGCCTCATCTATCGGATTTCTTATGACGGTTGATGGTGCGCCTGGCGAAATACGGGGGGCTGTCCCGGCAGTATTATTTGCTGCCGGGACAGATGCGCTCCGGTCAGGGCCGGACCATAACCTCCACCAGCGCATGCGTTTTTTTGCCGGTGATGTGCTCAATCGCTGCTCGAAGAATGCCGGGCAGATCCTCACCATTCTCGACCCGTTGCGCCCATGCCCGGCTCGCCTTGGCAACTTGCACGAAGTCCGGGGTCGGGGACAAGGAGGTCAGCGGCATGACATTGCTTCGCGCCGCATGCCCCTCGGGATAAATACCGAGGACGGACTGCCGAACCGCCCCCCATTCCCGGTTATTCACGACGACGATCAGTATGGGCAGGCCAAGCGCTTCTGCGATCTGATGGCAGGCAACGGGATTGGCGAACATGTAGGAACCGTCGCCCATCGTTGCGACGACAAGCCGATCCGGGTCGGCAAGCTGCATGCCCATCGCTGCCGGGAAAGACCAGCCAAGTCCGCCGGAATGCGGTTCCTGATACCAGGATTGGTGATCACGCAAGGTAAAGGGCGGCAACGGACAGCCGAGTTCGGAGAGGACCGTTGCACGATATCCCGCAATCGCATCGGAAAGGCAAAGACTGACCCAGTCCTTGGTCATGGGCGCGGCGCTGCCCGCCTTCGCCTTTTCAAGAGCTTGCTCCCGGATCGCCGCGGTGCGCTTACGGATCTTTTTCTGGCGGGGTGCAATTCGGCTTTCGAATTTTTCTTTATGGCCGCTCATCGCAGACTCAAGCGCCTGAATCACTTCGCCCGTATCGCCGACAAGCGCAATATCCGCACGGAAATTCCGAACGGGAAATCGCGCATAAAGCGGATCGCCGCCAAGATGAATGATCTTGCACTTTGCGCCGGGCTTGTGGATCTGCGGCGACCATGGAGCGAGCGCGTCGATTGCGAGAATTGCATCGGCCTCGCTGATCCATGGCTCGGGATCGATGCCGGCAGCCATCTCGTGATCGGTCGCCATGGCAAGCTGGATCGCCCAATATTGCACGACCGGAATCCCCCAGTCGCCGGCAAGCCTCGCAAGCGCCTCGAAACCGTCAGCGCTTCCTGCGCCGCGCTGTGCAAAGATCACCGGTTTTTTTGCGCTGGCAAGGATCTCCGCCGCCTCGGCCAGCGCGGTTCGATCCGGCGCGGCTCTGGCCGGGGCCATGATCGGTGGCTCGCTCAATCCCTCACAAGGACAGGGCTCGCAAAGAACTTCACGCGGCAAGCTTATATAAACCGGTCCGCGCGGCGTAGAATTTGCGATCGCATAGGCGCGGTCGACCATCTCAACGGCTTGCTCTGGGAAACGAAGCTCATAATCCCATTTGCACGCCTCGCGGATCAGCGCCGCCTGATCCCTCATTTCCTGCCCCCAGCCGATCGGCACCGTGCGGCAACCGAAGCGGCCTTTTTCCGTGGTCGGCGTTCTGCCGGAAAACAGCAGCACGGGTATCTGCTCGGTCGCCGCGTTGATCGCGCCGATCGCACAGTTGGCGAGACCGACATTCGTATGCGCCATAACGGCCTGCGCGCGGCCGGTGGCCAGATAATAGCCATGCGCCATGCCCATGGCGGCGCCTTCGTGTGGCATGATCAGCGAAACAGGCAGATCGATATTCTGCGCTTCGGCCTCAGCCAGCCCTTCGATGATCGGCGGGAAATCCGTGCCCGAATTGGCAAAGATATAGTCCACGCCAACCGCTTTCAGACGCGCCAGCAACGCGCCGCCGGCGGTTATGGTCTGCTGCCTGGCTGGCGCCCGGACACGTTTTGCCATGGAAGTCTCCTTCGAAGATCGGGAGCGCTACTCCTCG
>CAYOUP010000289.1:0-4661 GCA_964407125.1 uncultured Hyphomicrobiaceae bacterium
AGGTTCACTACGGGAATCCTCACTTTGCTGATGCTGAAATCCCGGCTCCTGGTTCTCGGGATATTCTGGAGGCAGCTCGGCAGGATCGTCAATGCCCGGCGAAGGCTCGCTCCGCATAGGTTCTGTACGGTAATCTTCACTTTGCTGATATTGAAATCCCGGCTCCTGATTTTCGGGAAATTCTGGAAGCAGCTCGGCTGGATCGTCAATGCCCGGCGGAGACCCGCTCCACACAGGTTCTGTATGGAAATCCTCGCTTTGCTGATACTGAAATCCCGGCTCATGAATTTCAGGAATTTCTGGAGGAAACTCGCCTGGGTCGTCAGCGCCCAGCGGAGGCCTGCTCCGCATAGGTTCTGTGTGGTAATCCTCGCTCTGCTGATACTGAAATCCCGGCTCTTGATTTTCAGGAATTTGTGGGGGCGTTTCGTCAGGATCGTCAATGTCCTGCGAATGGAAGAAATCTCCCCAAAGCCGCATTAGGTAGGTGTTAATTTCGGCAGGCTCCCGGTTCAGAACATAATCCGGGAGCAAGGCCCATCTTTTCTCCAAAGCGGGATGCATTGGCCGCCCCTCCAGCCGCTCCTGATACCAGATGATCCAGACATCGTAGTAATCATGCAAGGAGCGGAGGTCGGCGATGAGTTGAAGCCACATTTTCTCAATCTCATCCGGCATCCGGCCGGGCCAAAGCGGCTGGCTCAGCAGCGCCTTTATACTGCCATTGCGCCTGAAGAACTCCAGGTCGGAGTTAAGGGCGGCGTCGGTGGCGGAGGTGCGGGTGGCGCTGCGAGCGGCACGGATGGCGGAAAGGGCGGCGGCGAAGGCGGCGGTGTTGGCGGCGCGGGAGGCGGCGTTGGCGGTGCGGGCGATGGCGTTGGCGGCGGCGTTGGCGGCGCGGATGGTGGCGGTGGTAGCGGCTTCGGCGCGGGTGGCGGCGGTCGTGGCGGCGCGGTATGTGGCGATGGTGGCGGAATCAATTTCCGGCAAATTCTGGCCGAAAATTGAAATTTGATAGCACCTCAATATTGCCAGGACGTGACCTGACCGGTCGGCACTGGGCCAATAGGCAAACGGATCGTCACCCGTTTTTCCACGCATTGCCAGCACAGGCAAGACACGCATAGCAGCACGTAATGCTAACGCAGCAACCTTACGCGGCGGGAACTCTCTAAGCTTGTGCTTAATATCGTCGCGATCCGCCATCCCGCCTCGCCATCAACATGATGACATTTGTCTAAACGACAGTGTAAAGATAACATTTGTCTAAACAATAGCGTAAATTCGCGAAACAGGAATACAAATCAGTAAAAAGATTAATTGCCGGCAGCCGCCAAACTCACCGGCGGCACACTATCGTCCGGCACGAAGAAATCCGGCTGTAGCGGCACGCTCGGATCAACGCGGTAATGGTCGAATTCACGCTGGCCGTGCTCGTAGAGCAACGTGTCGTCGATGCAGAAATTGCCGGTGAACTCGCGCGAAGGTTGCGTGAAGATCAGATGCGCGGCATCGGCGAGGATATCCGGCGTGCGACTGGCGCGCATCAGCTTTTCGCCGCCGAGCAGATTGTTGACCGCCGCCGTTGCAATCGTCGTGCGCGGCCAGAGCGCGTTGACCGCGATGCCTTGCGGCCTGAATTCCGCCGCCATGCCGAGCACGCACAGGCTCATGCCGTATTTCGCGATCGAATAGGCCACATGGCCCGCGAACCATTTCGGCTTCATGTCGAGCGGCGGCGACATCATCAGAATATGCGGGTTCTCCGCTTTCGCCAGATACGGCAGGCAAGTTTTCGAAACGAGAAACGTGCCACGCGTGTTGATCTGATGCATCAGGTCGAAGCGCTTCATCTCGGTCTGCGGCGTCGGCGTAATCGAGATGGCGCTGGCATTGTTGATGCAGATGTCGATGCCGCCGAAGGTCTGCGCGGTTTTCTCTACCGCCTCGGCGACCTGCGCCTCATCGCGGATGTCGCAGATCAGCGGCAGCGCCTTGCCGCCCGCCTTCTCGACCTCCTCGGCGGCGGTGTAGATCGTGCCTTCGAGCTTGGGATGCGGTTCCGCGGTCTTGGCGGCAATGGCGACATTCGCGCCGTCCTTCGCCGCACGCAGGCCGATGGCAAGGCCGATACCGCGGCTCGCGCCGGTGATGATGAGTGTCTTTCCCTTGAGCGTCGTCATGGCGCGGCTCTCCTTTGCCTTGTGTTTACTCAACCGAAAATGCGGTCGGCGGTGTCGCCGCGCAGTGTTTCGTGGCTGCTCATGACGGCGTGTTTCAACCCTGCCGTGAGCGGGGCCTGCGTCTCGGCGAAATGACGGGCGATGGTGATGTAGCTTTGATGGTCGCCGTCCTCACCATTGGCCGAACGCACAGCCGCCAGCGCGCCGCGTGCCAAATAGACGCCGCCCGCGGCATTGGCAAACAGGCGGCAATATGGCACCGCTCCCGCAAGCGCCGCGTCGCGGTCCTCGCTCAGCTTACCGAGCAGCCAGCGGCTGGTTTCCTCCAGATCGTCAACGGCAGCCGTCAGACGTTCTGCCATCACACCGAATTTAGGATGATTGGCCGCGCGGATATCCGCGACCGTCTCGCGCAGATTGGCAATGAACGCCGTGATCGTCTCTCCGCTATTCATCGGCAGCTTCCGCGTTACGAGGTCGATGGCCTGAATGCCGTTCGTGCCTTCATAGATCGGCGTGATCCGCGCATCCCGGTAATGTTGCGCCGCGCCGGTTTCCTCGATGAAGCCCATGCCGCCATGCACCTGTATGCCTTCGGACGCCACCTCGACGGCCATGTCGGAACCGTAGGATTTCGACACCGGGGTGAGCAGCGCCGCGAGCGTCTCGGCCTTGGCGCGCGCGCCTTCATCGGCGGCGAATTTCGCCAGATCGATGGCGACGGCATTCATCGAGCAGATCGCGCGGGCGGCGGCGATTTTCGCCTTCATGCCCATCAGCATCCGGCGCATATCGGGATGGTTGATGATCGGCGTCATCTGACCCGGCGGCGTGTCTTCCCGTGCGCCCTGCTTACGGTCCAGCGCATAGGCCAGCGCTTCCTGATAGGCGCGCTCGGCCAGACCGATGCTCTGCACGCCGACGCCGAGACGGGCCTGGTTCATCATGGTGAACATGTAATAGAGGCCCTTGTTCGGCTCACCGATCATCCAGCCGGTTGCGCCGCCCGCATCACCGTAATTGAGAACGCAGGTCGGGCTACCGTGAATGCCGAGCTTGTGCTCCAGCTTGGCGCAGTGAACGTCATTGCGCGCGCCCAGCGAGCCGTCGTCATTGACGAGGAATTTCGGGATCAGGAACATCGAAATGCCCTTGGTGCCTTCCGGTGCACCGGGCAGGCGGGCCAGAACGATATGAATGATATTTTCCGTGAGCGGATGTTCACCGTAAGTGATGAAAATCTTGGTGCCGGAGATCCTGTAAGTGCCGTCCGGCTGCGGTTCGGCGCGCGTTTTCATATAGCGCAGATCGGACCCGGCATGAGGCTCGGTAAGCTGCATCGAGCCGGTCCATTCGCCGGAGATCATTTTCGGCAGATATTTCGCCTTCAGCTCCTCCGAGCCATATTTGTGGACCGCCTCGACGCCTGCCTGCGTCAACAGAGGATTGAGGCCGAAAGCCATATTCGCGCCGTTCCACATCTCGGTAACAGCCATTGCCAGCGTGGTCGGCAGGCCCTGCCCGCCATAATCCACCGGGCATGGCAGCGAATTCCATCCGCTTTCCCAAAATTTCCGGTATACCTCGCTCCAGCCCTCCGGAAGGCGAACCTCACCATTCTCAAGCCGTGCGCCGTTTTCGTCGCCGCTGCGATTGGTGGGGGCGAGTTCCTCGCTTGCGAAACGTCCGGCTTCTTCGAGAATCGCAGCAGCGGTGCCATTGTCCAGATCGCCGAACAGCCCGGCATCGACATGGTCCGAAAATCCCGCTATGTGATTGAGACAAAAGGAAATATCAGCAACAGGCGCACGATAGGCCATGCTTCCTCCAGTGTTTTATACCGCTAGTGGAGCGAATTTGACATTTGAGCCCTGTTTGCGGCTAGGCTCATCCTCAAATGTCAAATTCAAAAGCTCCACTAGAATCCTATAGTTACTAGTGGTCCCGAAGCTTCCGGCATTTGCTCGGGTGCATGCTGCTCGGGAAGGCAAATGCCGGAAGCGGACCACCAGTTTCCGGCGGCTAGTCTTTATCATATAGTGGCCGCGCCCTATTTTCTCTGTGAAAAATGCGCAACGCCGCAGCATTGGAACCGCAGCCGACATCCAAGCCAATATCATGCCAGACCCGTTGACGATCACACCAGAGACAATTGAGCGCGCGGCCCGCTGCCTGCGCGAAGGCGGTCTGGTGGCTTTCCCGACCGAGACGGTTTACGGGCTGGGCGCGAACGCACTGGATGGGCGGGCGGTAGCGCGGATTTTCGAGGCCAAGGGCCGTCCGAGATTCAATCCACTGATCGTGCATGTGTCAAGCTTGGCGGAAGCCGAAACGCTCGCGGTTTTTGACGAGCGGGCGCGAAAGCTGGCCGAGGCGTTCTGGCCGGGGCCGCTCACGCTTGTCCTTCCGCGTGAAGCGGGATCAGGACTTAGCGATCTGGTCAGCGCTGGGCTGCCGACCGTTGCGATCCGAGTTCCG
>CAYOUP010000290.1:0-4641 GCA_964407125.1 uncultured Hyphomicrobiaceae bacterium
GGCTGCTTTGGACCGGATATTCGTGCGCAATCTTGTTCTCGAATGCCAGATCGGGGCCTATGAGGAAGAAAAAGGCGTGAAGCAGCGCGTCCGTTTCTCCGTGGAAATGTCTGTTTATCCATCCCGGCGGCGCAGTCAGGACGATGTCAATTCCGCCGTCAATTACGATCTGATCGTGGACGCGATCAAGTCAGCCATCAGCAATGGCCATGTCCATCTCGTCGAGACGCTCGCGGAACGGATCGCGGCCAAATGCCTGTCTCACCGTCGCGCCGCGAAAGTAAGGATCTGTATCGAGAAGCTCGACCGGCTGGAGGGCGCCAGCCTTGGTGTCGAGATCGAGCGAAGCAAGTTTCCACCCGCCTGAATATTGGACGAAAGAAAGACAGGTCAATGTCCGGCAAGACCTATGACGAAACCGCTGTCGAAACGCGCATCCGATCCGAGCTGCCCGGCTGGTCGTTCGTGGAAGGTCACCTGACACGCAGTTTCAAGACCGGGAACTGGGTGAATACGCAGATGCTCTTCAATGCTATCGGCTATCTCGCGGAGAAGGCCGATCACCATCCCGATATCGTCGCATCCTACGGAAGCCTGACCGTCAAGATCATGACTCACTCAGCCGGTGGGATAACCGACAAGGATTTCGACCTCGCAACGAAGATCAGTGCGCTGACGGAATAATCAGCACCTGCACCGACAACACTGATCGCTCTAGCAGCTCAACGATTAGCCTTCCTGCGAAGCTCCACTTCATGGAAGGGCTGCAGCGTATCGATGTCCTCGGGCGATTGCGTCTTGCGATCCCACTTGAACATCTTGAGCGTAATGACGTCCGGCGTGAATTCCGCGATCGTGAATCCATGCTGCTCGATCGGCGGAACAACCTCGTCCATAACGAGCTTCATGGAAGGTTGAGGCAACACGCCGCGTGAGTGGGACGGCCAGCCTTGCTCTCCGGTGCCTATCGTACCACAAAGGACAGAAAGAACCGGATTTGCCGAAAGATCGGTCTCGCCGGTTGCCATTATCCGGCCGAATGCACTGGCGTGCAGGTCTCCACTGATAACCAGGGCAATGCGCTTCTTCATCGCCGACATGGCCGCCAACAGCCGGTCATGCTGTTTCAGCCAGCCGGATTGCCAATATGGTTTGGGCGGGTTGACGGTCATCTTGCCACCGGCGCCGAGCCTGTCCGGATACCACTCTCCCCACTTGCCCGCTGTCCATCCCATGGGGGCAGACGGCACGTTGATCACATGCGAGGCCTCGCTGTCCGCCATTCGGTCTATGAGCCATTTCTCGACCGTATCTTCGAGAAACACCGCGCTCGGTCCGGCAAGCGTCATCGTGCGCCGCGTGGTGTAAAGCAGCGCTTCCAGAAGGTGGCCATAGCGCAGCGTGCCGAAACTCTCCGAAACGGCTTGCTCCTCGCTATTGCTCTGTGATCCTGGCAATCCATCCGGTCTGCCGCCATCCGGCAGGAACTCCGGATAATACAGGCGCTGCGTCGCCCGGGCGAGTTGGCTCATGAACGTATCGGGCGGGAAGGTAACGATCCGGTCGGTCGCTTCGTCATTCTCGAAATAATCATGATCGTCCTGAATGAAGAAGACAGGCGTCGAGCGAAAATCGGCACCGTATACCGGCACAATCTGCGGCCCGGCGACGTTTTTCAGGAACCGCTCATTTTCCGTCCCGAGCACGGGCCGCGACCGGTCCGGTTTTCCGCCAATCGAAAGACCAAGCCAGGATTGTGAAAATGAACGGGAATGGCGCGGAGACCGCAGGTCCCAATAGACATGATCGCCATTGGCGATTGCAGCATCGGGTGCAAATGACAGCGCCCGGCGAAGCAGCCGGCGGCGCAAGCCGACAGGAAGGAAACCGAACCGCTCGTGACCACCAGCGCAAGTGAAAAGCAGCACCCGCACCTTCTCCGGCTGCGCATCGGGCGATGGAAATGTCGCCAACTCCCAGTCGTCGCACAATTTCGCGCCACCGGCTGGATCAGCCTCCTTCAGGGCAAGGCGATACCGCTTACCGGGCCTCAGGCCGGAGGCGCGAAACTGCCACATCCAGCCTTGCGTATCCGACATGCGCCCCGCGATGCGCATATCGCCGACGCTCAATTCCGGCGGCAGAGAGAGTTTCCTGCCGAACGACGCCTTTATCAGAATTTCACAATCGCTGACGGCCGGCAGCAGATGAGCAACATGACCGGCATTCCATTGTTCCGTCGCGTTTGCAGCCTCACTGAGCCTTGCGGTCAAACCTGCCGGCAGAACGCCTGACAATGCCACGGCAACCAGCCGCAGGAAGTCACGCCGGAACACAGGACGTCGCCTCTATTCTTTCAGTGACATGATATAGGCGGCGATATTATCGAGCTCATGCGCACTCAGCTGAATATTCGGCATGGGAGGATGCGGATCGATCAGGAAGCCGCGGATCAAGCTTTCGGTCTGATCAGGCTTTGCAGCAATAGCCATGAATGGCGGAATGGACGGGTTCACCTCAATCGCCGCGCCGCCCGGCTCGACAATATGACAATTCACGCAAAGCTTCCGCGCGACTTCCTTGCCCAGAACGGCATCGCCTGCAAGCGCTGCCGCGCTCGACGCCAGTAAACAAGCGCCGCTTAAAATGATTACGAATTTGGAAGCCACTCCCACACCCTTTCTCGTTCTAATTACACAAACTCATCCACCAAAACAGTATGAAGACCTTATGGCCTTGATCCACGTCACGCAAAAGCCTTCAAGGCGTCCGCGCACGCAAAGCTTCGCTCATGCCTTCTTC
Organism: uncultured Hyphomicrobiaceae bacterium; assembly: GCA_964407125.1. Classification (GTDB taxonomy): domain Bacteria; phylum Pseudomonadota; class Alphaproteobacteria; order Rhizobiales; family Rhodomicrobiaceae; genus JAHQVI01. The sequence goes on from CAYOUP010000290.1 coordinate 2,803, forward strand.
TCCCAGCGTCCGCGATCATTCTGCTGCCAGTATGTCACCTGAGCGCCACTGTCTCGTGCCGTCTTCCATTGCTGTCTCGCCAGACCGCGCGCCGTCTCATCACGGCCGTCGAACAGATAGACGATGCGCTCATAGCCGCTGAAATCAGGGCATTCCGCACCATCGACAAAAAAGCGGACCTGCGAGCCATTGGGATTTTTTTCTTCGATGGTCAGGAAGATTGGCTGGCGATCCGCAAAACCATCCGAGGCCGTTCCATGCGGGAGAAAGCTTTCCTCGCTGTAGGTCCACAGTAACGCATCCAGTGCTTCCAGACGCTCCTTGCTGCTTGCCTGCACAACCGCCCGCCAGCCGCGCTCAAGCGTCTTCTCAAGCAGGCCAGGCAGAACGCGGTCAAGCGGTTGACGCTCAAGCTGATAGAACAGAACTTCCGTGCCAGCCTCCGTCACCGTTTTCGCCCCGCATAAGGATTGTCCGGTTTGCGCAGGTGAAGACGGATCGGCACCGCACTGAGGCCGAATCGCTCCCGCAGCCCGTTGACGAGATAGCGCTTGTAGCTTTCCGGCAGGGCTTCGGGATGGGAGCAAAAAATCACGAAAGTCGGCGGACGGGCATTGGGCTGGGTGATGTAACGCAGCTTGACGCGGCGTCCGGCGATGGCGGGCGGCGGATGCCCCTCAACGGCTTCGCCAAACCAGCGATTGAGCCCGGCGGTCGGCAGCCGCTTGTTCCAGAGCTCGTATGTCTCGAATACGGCCTTCAGAAGCTTGTCCGTGCCCCGACCGCTCAGCGCGCTCACCGGCACGACCGGAACGCCCTTGATCTGGGTGAGCTGATGGCCGACTGCCTCGCGCAATTCGCGCAGACGCCTGTCGCGGTCCTCGACAAGATCCCATTTGTTGATGCCGATGACGAGCGCGCGCCCTTCCCTTTCGACGAGCGAGGCAAGCTGCAGCTCCTGCTTGTCCAGCGGGCGTTCGGCATCAATCAGCAGAATGACGGCCTCGGCAAAGCGGATCGCATTCAGCGCGTCGCCGGCCGCCAGCTTCTCGGCGCGCTCGGAAATACGCGATTTCCGGCGCAAACCGGCCGTATCCCACAACAGCACCGCGCGGCCGTTCCAGGTGAAATCGCTGGCCACGGAATCGCGCGTCAGGCCGGGCTCCGGCCCGGTGATCATCCGCTCCTCGCCGAGCAGTGTGTTGACCAGCGTCGATTTGCCCGCGTTGGGCCGCCCGATGATTGCAAGCTTGAGCGGACGATCCGCTTCATCCCCGGAAGGCGCTTCTGCCCCAAGCTCACCGTCCGCCTCAAGCTGCGATAGCTGCTCGTCAATCTCGCTGTAGAGATCGCCTATACCGAGGTTATGTTCAGCCGAGATCGCCACCGGCTCGCCAAGCCCGAGCTTGAACGCCTCGTAAAAGCCGCCATCGCTCGCCCTGCCCTCGCACTTATTGGCAACAAGAATGACAGGCCGTCCGGAGGTGCGGATAATGTCCGCAAACTGTTCATCTGACGGCGTCAGCCCCGAGCGGGCGTCGATGATAAAGAGCACCAGATCGGCAAGCGCAATCGCGCCCTCGCTCTGGCTGCTCATGCGCGCGGCTATCGTGCCCTCCGCCGCTTCTTCAAGTCCTGCCGTATCGATGATGCGAACCGTCCGTTCGCCGATCAACGCCTCGCCTTCCTTGCGGTCGCGCGTCAGACCCGGCATGTCGTCGACCAGCGCAAGGCGCTTTCCGGCGAGCCGGTTGAACAGGGTGGACTTGCCAACATTGGGCCGTCCGGCGATGACGATGGAAGCTTTCATGATCTTCAATATAAAAGACGGGCCTGAAC
>CAYOUP010000291.1:0-4627 GCA_964407125.1 uncultured Hyphomicrobiaceae bacterium
TCCTCGATCACCTCGACATCGGAAGCGAGACCGGCGCGGGCGAACACGCCCTCGAAGAGATCGTGGCTGAGCATGGTGTTCTCCGGCACGCGGCCGGACAGGGACGCCTCGAAAGCGTCGACATCATAGATACCCTTGCCGGTATAGCTGCCTTCACCGAAGAGATCCTGATACACGTCCGAGGCGGCAGCCGCATAAGGGTCGATGCCTCCGGGAGCGGAGAAAACGCGCTGATAGAAGGAGCCTTCGCGGCCGACCGGAAGCGAAGGTGTGACGCGCGGCTGGAGAATGCCGTAGCCGTCGACGACACGCTGTTCGGCATCGCTGAAGCGCGGGCGATTGAGTGGATGCGCCATCTTGCCGATCAGACGATGCGCGGCATCGCGCGGCAGCCGTGTGTCGGCGTCCAGCGTGATGACATAGCGCACATCGGCGGGGACCTGCGGGGGCCTCCCCCCTATGGGCATGAATGTGGTGTCTCTGGCGCCGCGCAGCAGCCGGTTGAGTTCGTGGAGTTTTCCGCGCTTGCGTTCCCATCCCATCCATTTGCCTTCGCCCGAGTTGAAGACGCGGCGCCGATGCAAAAGGAGAAAGCGATTTCCGTCAGGGGCAGGTTCGTGACGCTGGTTCAGATGCGCGATTGCCTCGGCGGCGATCGCGAGCAGATGAGCATCACCCTCCATGACCTCCCGGTCCGCATCAACCCCGTCCGTCAGCAGAGCGAAGACGAGGTTGCCGCCGACGCCGGAGAGGTGGTGGACCTCAAGCCGTTCCACCTGCTCAAGAAGGTCGGCCTCACTGGTAAGAAGCGTCGGCACTGCGACGATCGTGCGCAGCGATGAGGGGACGCCTTGCTTGAGGGCGAGACCGGGCAAGATTGTCGCGCCGAAACTCCAGCTCATCGCACGGTTGATCAGGGTCGTCGCCACCTCCGTCGCGGGCAGAAATGCCATCAGGGCGAACGCCGCGAGCCCGGCAGTGTCGAGGCCGGGACGGGAAATTGCCCACAGCATGGTGGCCAGCACCATTGCTGTAACCAGCAGGATCGACCCGATATAGCCGCCGATGCCGAGACGTGTATTGAGGCGACTGATCCGAAGCCGCGCGGACGGCTGGAACCGGATCGCCTGCTCAAGCGCGGGCCTGCCCTTGGTAATCAGATGGTAGCCGGGATCGCCGACGCGCTCCGCATCGGCTGCGCTGCCCGTTTCTGCCGCTGCAACGTGCGCTGCATCCAGCGCGCGCTCAACAATTTCGAGTTCGGAAAAGGACGAGCCACGGGCCAGTTGCTCAATCGCGTTCCTGTAAAGGTCGCGGGTCGGGAAATCCATTTCGGCAAAAGCGCTCCGCGCCCGCAGCCGCTCGTCGACCAGGCTCACACTCTCGAACAGCTCCGCCCAGTCGATATCGGAAATCAGCCGCATGCTGGTGACGATGTTGCGCACCGTGACATTGGATGCCCCCTGCCTCTGTTGGGCATGTAGCACCACCTCGTCGATGGAAACGCCTTGCAGGGCTAGACGCTCCTCCAGCCATCCGAGTGCAGGCGTCGTTGCCGGGTCCTGGTTCCTCAGATGTTTGGCCAATTGCGCCGCGAAAAGTTCGGACAAGGGTTCCAATGAGCGGGAGGCGATGTCCGTTTCGAGCGCGGTTCTCTCGCTACCTGACAAAACGAGCCGCTCGGCCAGCTCCGCCGCATCCGCGCGTGCCGCGCGCGCCACTGTGATCTGATCGGCCAACCTGCGCAGATTCTCGATGAGAACAATGCGCAGTGTAATCGCCACAGCCCACAGCTCGCCGATCGTCAAAGGCTGAACCTGCTGATATGCGATCAGAAACCGCCGCAACTTCTCACGCTCGAAGAGGCTGTCGGTATGCGCGACAAAAGCCCACGCGAGCCCGAGAATTCTCGGATAACCGGCAAACGGTCCCTCGCTCAGTTTTGGCAATTGGCGATAGTAGCCGGGAGGCAGGTCGTCCCTAATCTCGCGTATCTGTTCCTCGACCAGGTGATAATTGTCCAACAGCCATTCCGCCGCGGGGACCACACCCCTGCCGCTCTCCAGTTCCGCGGCATTCGCCCGATAGGCGGCAAGCAAAACGGCGGCATTATCGTTGAGCCTTGTGTGCAGTGACTGCACGGTCGGCGGCCTGGCGGTTACCGGCTGCGCGGCGGCAAGGCTCTCAGCGTGCTGCTCCAGCCGCTCCGTGCTGAAAAGCTCCTCCCTCACCGGTGCTCCGTCATTCCAGGGCGGTGACGGGGAGCGAAGCCCGAGACGGCGAAGGATCGAATTCAATGAGTGCCTTTCCAGCCAAAGCGCGGCTCGCACCGAATTGGCTGATGTGTTGAAACGTCTGCTCCTAAGCGATATCGGGCAAGGGGCAGGATCAGAATCTTGCCTTGGGCAACAGAGGATCGCGGTCCGCGGGTACTCGATCGTCAGTGACGTCATCCGGATGGCTGCGCATGTCGCCGGCGACGTCCACATGAGCGGAGTCACTAGCCGCAGGCAGATGCTTTTCGGAAAAGCGGAGGCGCAAGAGCCGCCCGTCATCGGTCAGGAGGTGGAGATCGTCGCGCCCGAACACCTGTTCCAGCATCTCGGGAGGCATCCGGATTTCGCCGCTGCCGATCACCTCTCCCGGCTTCCTCAGAAAGCTGTCAAAATCATAGTCCACGCGGGCAAACGTTTCGTCCGCGCTTTTCAGGTCGCCGGACCCGTGAATTCCACCAAGATATTTCATGGGGGCTACTCCTTGTGAAGACGGCACGCGAGCCTATCGGCATCCAGAGCGTCCGCAAGTTCCTTTGGGTCGACCTCGACAACTTGGCGCCGGCCACTGTCGATGGAAATCGCCGGAATGTGCAGCATCGTGGCTGTGCGCCTGTAGGCGATAAAGGAAAGGCCGAAGATCTCCTCCTCATCGACAACCAGACGGTATGTTCCGGCGGGCTGTGGATCGTCGAAGGCGCTCAGACTGAACGGCTGCCTGAATGTGACCTCTGAATCGGTGGTGCGTATGGTCATGCCTGTATCCTGTTCTCTCTTATATGGGCATGGTGATCCGCGGCAGCTAATATATATCGATTTCAGCGCAAAACCTTGCCGCCCCTTGCAACCGGCTCTTGACCACCGGGACCGTGCACTCGCGTATGACGGCGATCTCGCGCACCGAGAAATCCGCCGCAACGGACAATATGATCGCTTCCCGCTCTTCGGAGCTTAACTGCATGATTGCCTTGTCTATGGCGGTGACAGAATTCCCCTTTGCGGGAAAAACACCCCGGGCATCGTCTGCTGGCTTGCGCGCATTTTGCGCGATACACTTTCTCAATATCGCGAAAAGAGATAAACGGAGGTCGCCGCGCCGCGGCAAGCCGCCTTTATCGGACATTGCAAGCGTAAGGACAGCGGCGACCTCGTCGTCAGCCTACTGACGATCATTCACCATCAATCGGGCAAAGGCTGCCGGGCCCATGAATTTGCGGAGGGGGTAGCCATCTGCAAGACCGGCGTCGTTCATCTTGACGGCAGCCGGAACAGATCTGCCTATAAGCCGCGGCTAAGATCTTGTACAAAAAGCCTGACGGCCGTACGGCCATTTAGCGGCAGGTCGTGCAGTAGGGACGGCGGGATGCCACTCCCATGGGTCAGTCATCGACCGCCGGCACCCGCTTTACTTAGATGCGTCCCATCAGCAGAAGAATGACCACGACGAGCAGGACCGCGCCGATGACGCCGACCCCGCCATTGCCGAAACCATAGCCATAACCGCCGAAGCGGCCGCTGAAGCCTCCGAGCAGAAATATAATCAACAGGATGATAAGTATCGTACCAAGTGACATATGAATTTTTCCCTAGTTCATGATCGCATTGAAGTGGCGCTGATCATGGCGAGTGACGATTTCCGCGTGCCGGCGCAGGGTAGATAAACCGCTCCGGTCGTGGACGGAATCAATAATCTCTACCATTGGTGCGCGTCGCGCAACCGGTACGTTGAGCACTTTCCAAAGCATGACCGATGCACCCGTATGACTAACCGGGTTCAGGACGTCGAACTGGACTTTGACCGACAGCGGGGCTTTGTGCCGCCGCCGTGAAATACGCTGCACGCGTTCACAAATATCCGCGACATTGCCGCCGGTCTGTGTTCTTGAGTGAGCCGTTCCGTCAATGAATCCGACCACGAGTTCGGTGGTATGAACTTGCTTGTGGTGACTCTGATACATCATTCCTCGCAATCTCAGAGATTCACCTTATCCATCAAAGCGCTTCGTTCCGAGAATCGGAATATACTCAAAATCCTGTGAGGACAGGGGTACGTCTCCTGTGATAAGGGTGTTTTTTGAGCCGGTTGCGTTTGTATCGAAGGACGCGCCAATGACGACGCAGAACCGTAAGGCCCGGCGGGATCGCTCCGATTTAGTTTCTCCGTCAAATGACATTCCGATGTCGGAGGGGATGTTTCCGATCGCCGGGATTGGCGCATCGGCTGGGGGCTCGATGCCTTCAAGTCGCTGCTGGACGCTCTGCCGGACGATACGGGCATGGCGTTCGTGCTCATCCAGCATCTCGATCCGCTGCATGCCAGCCTGATGGCCGATCTTCTGGCGGTTCATACAAGG
>CAYOUP010000292.1:0-2102 GCA_964407125.1 uncultured Hyphomicrobiaceae bacterium
GGCGACAGGCTGGCTTTCACGACAGACTCCTACGTCGTCGATCCGCTTCAATTTCCGGGCGGTGACATTGGCAAACTTGCCGTATGCGGAACAGTCAACGATCTAGCGGTCGGCGGCGCAAAGCCGCTCTATCTCAGTTGCAGCGTGATCATCGAAGAAGGGCTTGCCGTGGACATGCTGCGTCGCGTTGCCGCCTCGATGGCGAACGCGGCAAAGGACGCTGGCGTGACGATTGTTACCGGCGACACGAAGGTCGTTCAGCGCGGCGCGTGCGACAAGCTTTTCATCAATACCGCCGGAATTGGCGTGATCCGTGAGAACTTGCGGCTTGGCGCGGATCGGGCGCGGCCGGGTGATGTCATACTCGTCAACGGGGTGCTTGGGGATCACGGCGCAGCGATCCTTAATGCTCGTGGCGACATGGCGCTGTCTTCACCGATCGAAAGCGATTGCGCCGCCCTTCATGGACTGATCGGCGTGCTCCTAGAAGCTGCGCCCGCAACGCGCTTCATCCGGGACGCCACACGCGGCGGCCTGGCTACCGTGCTGAACGAGATTGCTCTCGCCTCTAACGTTGGCGTCGAGATCGATGAAAGCGCCACCCCGATCCGCGAGGAGGTGAAAGGCTTTTGCGAGATTCTCGGTCTCGACCCGCTCTATCTCGCGAATGAGGGTAAATTTGCCTGTGTGGTCCGCGAAGCCGATGCGGAGAAGGCATTGGAGGCGATGCAGGCGCATCCGCTGGGCCGAGAGGCGAAAATCATTGGACGCGTGACCGATAACCGGCCCGGACGGGTCGTCATGCAAACGGTATTTGGCGGCAGACGCATCGTCGACATGCTGGTCGGTGAGCAATTGCCGAGGATTTGTTAAAGCAGCGTGAGTTGAGCGTGCGATGGAAAGCTTTCTTGTTCTCGGATTTTTGGTTGGCATGAGCCACGCTCTGGAGGCTGATCATCTGGCGGCAATCGGCTCAATGGCCTCGGGGCGCAGCTCCCCGAAGCGCCTTGCATTTATGGGAGCGGCCTGGGGTCTCGGTCATACGATCACTCTGTTTCTGCTCTGCTCAGCCGTCATCCTGTTCGGTTTCGTGCTCACCGATCGCGCCGCGGCCACGCTGGAACTCGCTGTCGGCGTCATGCTGGTTATTCTCGGTGCGAATGTGTTGTACCGTATGGCCCGTTCCAAAATTCATTTTCATGTTCACGATCATGGCGATGGTCAACCGCATATTCACGCACACAGCCATGCGCATGCGAAAGTAGTGCATGATCGTGACCCGCATGTTCACGAGCATCCGCGCGGTCTGCCGATCAGAGCACTGATGGTCGGACTTGTGCATGGTGCGGCCGGTTCCGCCGCTCTACTTGCCTTGGCGCTCGCGGCCTCGCGGGAGCCATGGCTGGCATTGGCGTATGTTGCTGTATTTGGAATCGGTTCAATGTGCGGCATGGCCATGCTGACATTCGTTGTTGCCTGGCCAATGAAGTTTGCCGAGCGCAGCGCACGCTGGATGCATCGTGGACTCTACACAGCGATCGGTCTGGTCGCCATTGGCATTGGCGGCAGATTGATTCTCGAGACTGCGCCGCTTGTCCTGGAATTGACGTGATGCACGAACTCGGCATAACGCAGAATATCGTTGGCATTGTCGTGGAGCACGCTGGCGGTCGCCCCGTCAAACGCGTGGTTCTGGAGATCGGTACGCTGGCAGGCGTCATGGCAGATGCCATTGAATTCTGTTTCGATGTCGTCGCCAAGGGCACGGCGCTTCAAGGAGCAAAGCTTGAAATTCACCGGATCGAAGCGCGCGCAAAATGCCGGAGTTGCGGCAGCGAGTTTATGCAGCAGACGCTTTTCAGCGCATGTGCCTGCGGCTCGCGCGATGTCGAGCGACTGTCCGGTGAGGAATTGAAGATCAAGGAATATGAACTCGATCAGGCGCATGCCATGGAAGCGGGCAGCGATGCCGGATTGTAAAGGCTGACGGGAGAGCAATATGTGTGGAACATGCGGATGTGGCGATGGCGCCAAGGCAACCGTGATCAATCTCAAGACCGGTGTAGCCACAGAAATTGCTCATGATGATCATGGTCCCGGCC
>CAYOUP010000292.1:2202-4614 GCA_964407125.1 uncultured Hyphomicrobiaceae bacterium
CACGATCATTCACATGAGCACGGTCATGACCACCATCATCAACATACGGATGATCATTCCCACACGCATACCGTCGCGCTAGGCACCGCAATCTTGCAGAAAAACAATGAGCTGGCCGCACGCAATCGGGCATGGTTTGCGGGCCGTGAAATTCTGGCACTCAATCTCGTCAGCTCACCCGGCGCCGGCAAGACAACGCTTCTTGAGCGCACTATCCGTGAATTTGGCTCTAACCATGCATTTTTCGTGATCGAAGGCGATCAGGCGACGGTCAACGATGGGAAACGGATCGAAGCGGCCGGTGCACCTGTTGTCCAGATTAATACCGGGACCGGCTGCCATCTCGAAGCCGATATGGTCGCGCGCGCACTGAACGATCTGGCGCCGTCTTTCGGCTCGGTGGTTATGATTGAAAATGTTGGCAATCTTGTCTGCCCGGCTTTATTCGACCTTGGCGAGAGTGCAAAGGTCGCCATCATCTCGACCACGGAAGGTGAAGACAAGGCGCTGAAATATCCACATATGTTCGAGGCTTCGGACGTCGTGATCATAAACAAGATGGATCTCGTTCCACATCTTCAATTCGATCTGGAGCTTACGATCAGCAATATCCGGCAGGTCAATCCGAAGGCCGAGATCCTGCAATTGTCAGCATCGACGGGGGAGGGAATCGACGTTTGGTATCGCTGGATAGGAGACCAAGCTGCCGAACGACGCAGCAAAATCTCCGTGCAGTGATCGCCCTGGGTTTTTCAAGTAAATCGAGCGCTTGTATAGTTGCTTTTTACCTGGATGGAGAGACGGATGTGAAGTTGAGATATTAAATTAAAAATTCATTGATGAACGATACGTCCTTAAAGAAACACAATTTCTTTAATGAGTTTTTTTTGTTATTAAATTTTAAGTAAAACCACGCATTTATCAATTAAAAGTGCTTGAATTTGAAGAAAATATGCCGCAGTCTTGGCGGTAATTTCGGTTCCGGCGAATTATGAATTCAAATAAATGCTGGAATGCTGACCTTCCTCTCGGTGGAGCAAATTACAGAAAAGACCCTTGGTATTTGCATGACGCCCGCCCAGCTTCGCTTGTTGAAACAGAGTTTTAGTAAGATCCAGCCAAATTCAGATCAATTTGGGCTGACCTTTTACGAGCGATTGTTTGCGATTTCCCCTGAATTGAAGCCGATGTTCGGATCTGACATCAAGATTCAGCAGGCGAAATTCATGAAGGTGATCAAGGAGTTTGTTGAGCTTAACATGAGATCGTCAATTTCTCTTCCGGTGACAGCAAAAGCTTCTGAAAGTGCGGTTATCCCAGGCGCTTTCTGGTCCGGAAAGCTTCATATGGCCTATGGCGTTAGGCTTGAAGATTACGACGCGATGAAGTCCGCATTGCTCTGGGCTATGGAAAAAACGCTTGGCGACGAATACACAGCCGAAGTGGCGGAAACGTGGTCCCAAGCTTACGATGTTATTGCAGGAGCGATGCGGGAAGGTATGCTAAGTTCGGAAGATGATGATACTGAGCCAGAGAATGCAATGATGAAGCGCATAGATTCTGAAATGCAATTTGACGAAGACAAGAAATAGTTAATTTATTCATAGATAGACAAATAGAATATTTAAATTCTTGTGTATTGGCTACTGAATTGTGGCGAATACGGTAATATTGGGCGCGAAAACAGAGAAAGGAATGCCAGTATTGGTGGTTTGTTATGAGCAATGTACGGCTGACCCAGCATAACGGGTATATCTTCTTTGTAAGAACGGCCATGACACCCAAGCAAATTGCTTGTGTACGTCAAAGCTACGCATTGGTTAATAAACGAGCTAACGAAGCATGTGCGATTTTTTATAATGAACTGTTTTCTATCGCTCCAGATTTAAAGGATTTATTTCCAGAAGACCTTACTCTTCAAAAGCAAAAATTTATGCAGATGATGTCCGCGATCGTTAATGGGTTGGACAATATATCGGGTATATCCAACTATGTTGCTGATCTCGGTCGTCGGCACATACTTTATGAAGTTGAAGACGAACACTATACTCATCTTGGTGATGCATTTCTATCGATGCTATCAACGGTACTTGAGAAGGGCTTCACGCCTGAGATCAAGGAGGCGTGGGAAGCAGCTTACGATATGATCGCCCGCCTTATGCAGGAGGCCAGTGAAGGGCCGTTCAGCGCAGAAGGGTTCTATGCGTCCGTGATCCGCAGTGTCATTACTTCACAATATGGCATAATTGTTGCCAAGCAGAGGCCTGTTATATCGGGGCGTGCGCAAATAACTCATGCCATTGAGGATGAAGATCAACCTCGTTTTACTTCCTCTGGGCTGGAAGTATTCAGCAGAAAATGATTCGAGTTGTGTTGCTTGATGGTAGTACGTAAAAAATTTAGCCATTTCTG
>CAYOUP010000293.1:0-1202 GCA_964407125.1 uncultured Hyphomicrobiaceae bacterium
ATTGGGCTAAAACTGTCATCGATCTCGCGCAGGACATCCAATATCGGCGGCATGCTATCCCGTACCATTTGCGAAACATCGAAAAACTGTGCAGCGTCGAGGTCTTGGGTCATCAAACTAGAATTAGAAAGCTTGACACCAAGAATCCCAGCGTAACATTGAAAAGCTGCGGTCCCGACTAGGACACCACGGAGGCGAAAAAATCCGGCTTTCCATAAAGCTTCAACTACGGCTCCAGTTACGGGGTCGGGAGAAGAAAGGCCCACGGCTGTTAGGGCACGAACCAATTCGCGCCTAGTGCGGAAATCAGATTTCAGTTCGTTAAATTTTTTGACGCGAGCATTAATCTCTTTATCACGCACTGGACCAACATATTTCTGATGAACTTTGCCGTCTATCCGACGTTGATAATACCAGTACAAAGGGCCATCAATTCGTTTGCGGATGAAGCTGCCACTTTCATCATATTCTCTATCGAACTCAGCATCTAACGCCTGCTGCGTCAATTCAGCAAACATCGTCTGAGTGATCAAACTTATGTTTTCCATATGTAATTTCCAGCTACCATACACTCCAGATTTGTATGATAGTGGCTTTTTCTAGAGCGCGCTACCATACATTTTTAATTTGTATGATAGCTAGAAATTGTTGCTTCTTTAAACGTTCACGATCATGCCTGTCGTTGCCAATACCCGGCCCATTGACGGCTGACTGGCAAAGTCAGAGCAAGATGCAGCGTGCTGTAAGCCAGCGTGCCGTTATCCTTCCGGCGATTATCTTCCATCCAAGCCGCATGATTTGCGTACTGGTGAAGATGCTGCGGGCTTACATGATGATGCTGGCCTTCAACCATCCGGCGAAGCCGTAAAAAAAGCCGGACAGTTCGCCGCCCGGCCCCCTTCAAATCCAGCATTCATCCTCTATGGCTGGTCGTGAATGCCGACCACGTAGCAGTCGACACCGCCATCGGGTTCGGTCGACAATCCGCCCTTGGCCTTGTCGCAATTGGCGATCAGCTCGTCGATACAGGCCTGGTCGCCGCCGGGACAGGTATCCTTCACGACACCGCCATTGGCCTTGAATGCGGCTGCGTGGTTTTTCCTGAGAAGAACGCGTTTGTGTTTGCCGCCGGTCAGAACCAGCCGGGCTTCGGACGCCTCGGTCTGCGCCGGGGACAGCGCATGCATTGCGGGGAGAGCCTG
>CAYOUP010000293.1:1302-4608 GCA_964407125.1 uncultured Hyphomicrobiaceae bacterium
GGTCAGCTTTCGATGCCCAGCCCCTGCAGATAGACCAGCACCGCCGCTTCCAGAAGATCGTCCGGCGACATGGGCGTCTTGCGCGCGCCTTTCCGGCCGAACAGCGAGGCGATGCCGTGGGAGAGCGCCCAGACATGCAGCGCGACCATCAGCGCAGGCGGGCGGCGGTCTTCGGGCAAAGTGGCGCAGACCGCTTCCGATGCAGTCCGCAAGATCTCGAAGGCACGGTCCGACGCCTGACGCAATTCGGGAGTGGATGAAGGCGGGATACCGGCCTCGAACATGGCGGCGTAAAGCGCAGGTTCCTCGCGCGCGAAAGCCAGATATTCGCGCCCGAGATTTTCATAGGCGCGCATCACGTTGGGCCGCCCGTCACCCCATACCCGCTCCAGCCGGTCGGCCAGCTTGTTGAAGCCCATCAGCGCGACATCGGCCATCAGCGCGTCGCGGTCGCGGAAATGGCGGTAAGGCGCAGCCGAGCTGACACCGGCCAGCCGCGCCGCGTCGGCAATGGTGAACCCTGCCGGGCCTTTCTCCGCGATCAGGTCGAGTGCGCCGCGGATCAGCGCCTCGCGAAGATTGCCATGATGATAACCGCGCCGCCCGTGAGGCGGACCGCGCCGGTGGTCGGAATCGTTCATGTTATGGATGTTTACATGACTCCGCGCTGCGCCGCACGCCCGATCTTCTCCGTGAAAGCTGCATCCGGATCGAACCGGCTGATCCACCGCGGCCAGCCCCCGTGCAATAGGGTCAATAACCGGGAATTAGCGGGAATTAGCGGAAAATACGCGTAAGAAGTTGCAGAGTTCCCGGACCTTCATGGGGAGCCGGGAACTCTGCAGGCCGGGGGGCAAACAAAAATCTGGAGGACAATGAAACACAACCTCAAGATGGCTTAACCATACACTCGCAACCCTTGTTGCTTCGTTAATGCGCGACGATTTTTCCGCCTGTACTGCCATGAATGCGAAATTTCCACCACAACACGGGATTGTATACGCCAGCCATTAACCTTTTACGTGCAACGCGACGTTTAAGCATCAGAAATGGCAAAAAATTCCGTATTATGAATGAAAGTTAATCCTTTTGAGACCACAGTTTTTACCCTTTGCTCCAATTTTCTGCTACTGAAAAACCTGTGTAAAGACACTGTTCAGCTTGATAACCGCAGGTTAACGCTTCGGAGATACCGGCTGACAGAGACGCGGATGCCGGTACGCCTCCAGCCGGGAGGTGCGGGTTTGCTGAGTTTCGCCAGGTGCTGCCTGGTTACGAGAAGTTAAGGAGTTCGTGAATGGCGGTTGCGAGAAGGAAGCTCGGCTTTTCCTGGATGTGGTTCCTGCTGCTTTCCGGTCTGAGCATACTTTCCTGGATCTCGACCTATACCGGGATCATGGAACTGATTGCCGCCTCGACCGGACAGGTCGGCCTCTTGCCGCAGATTGCCGTCGGTTTCGCCGTTTTCATGCTCCAGCTCATGATCCTTTACGTGCTGGATGCGATGTTCTCCGGCACGATGCGCTGGTGGCTCTGGCCGCCCTACATTGTCGGCTACGTCATTCTTTTCATGATCTCCGTAGGCTTTGCTTTCGGCTTTTACTGGAAGTATCTGGAAGCAGGCAGCGTCACAACCGCCTCGGCGGAACAATCCTTGCGCGAGGTGCAGCAGACTCTGGAACTCGGGACCACGCGCCTTACACAAATGCAAGGCACATTCGCGACGCTTTCGCAGATTTCATCGGAAAAGGCTGAACGCGAGCGCACGGTCGGGCGCACCTGCCCCGGCAGTCCGCCCGGCGACGGCCCGAGACGCCGCCTGCGCGACGCCGATGCCGAGCGCTTTCAATTCGCAAGCCGGTCCATCGACAGCCGGATCGCTGACGTCAGGACCGATATTGACGCAATTAATGACGATCTGCGCAAATTGCTCACCAAGGACCCATCAACCATCGATCCGGTGACAGGGTCACGCCGCGAATATATCGGTAATATGAACAGGCGGCTCTCGCTTGTCGCGACCCGGTTCAACGCCCTGCGCTCAGACCCGCAATTGCTTCAGCTTCGCGATGAATTCGCTGCACGCGCGGATCAAACAGAGTTTCCCGATGGCCGTGGCGGTACTTTCATCTGTCCCGATCCGCAATTGAAGACAGCAATTAATGGCGTCGTGCGGGCCATCAATGAGCTGCCCGCGCTGGAGCCGCCTTTGCTCACGGCCTATGAAGGATCCGAGGCGGTTATCGAGGCATTCCGGCGCCTGACCAACAGCAGTTTGAACAATACGTTTAAGATCGGCGCAGCCTTCCAGAACGGTTTGAACGCGATAGGAATAGCGCCTCCTGCCGCCCCCGTACCCGAAACAGCCGATGGTCTATCCGACCGCGACCTGATCCCGCTGATGATCGCCATCTTCGTGGACATCTGTATTCTGCTGGTTTCGGTCAACCGTCCGTTCGGCCCATTTTTCGAGCTGTCGCGGAGCATGGATGCGGCCCGCCGCGGGGCAATGAACGATTATCTGGAAACCTTCTACAAGGTGTTCCAGGACCAGTTCGATCCTGACATGCGGCCCACGGCGACCGAGGTCATTGCGCCGATACAGGACGTCGTCTTCGATCACAAGGGGCGCTATTACGCTGCCGTGCCGCTCGATTTCCGTGAGGAAGACTATATGAGGTGGCTGGAGCGGCGCAAAGGCCCCGGCGCAGCTCAGGCAATCTACCAGGCGACCTCGGAAAAGCCGCTTGAAGAATCGCGCTACATCACCGGCGTATTCGCTACGCTCGAAGGCAGCGGCTTCGTCGTGCTGATCGACGCGGCGGATGACGGGCTGGACTTTGCCATGATCAAGCAGAAGCTCGATCAGCAGGGCAGCGTCTATGCCCAGGCCGATGCGTTCCGTCTCTATCGCTTCAAGGACAGGGCGTGGGCGCAAATCCTGATCCAGTCGGTCGCCAGCGGCGCGGCTCACAGCGAACGCATTGCTCAGCAGCGCGCCAAGTCAGGCGAACGCTGGGAACGGCGCGTGCGCATACAGCCACCCAAGGACGATGGATCCTATCGCGGCGAAGTAAGATCCGTGTCCAGCGCGGTCAACAAACAGATTACGGAGGACGTGAGCGACCGCGAAGCGCTCCCAAATCCTGATCATACGGTCTCGTTCGATGACGATCCCGATACGAACGAGTACACCGACGCATCGAAATTCCAGCAGGACCGCGATCCCAGCGAGAGCTGACACCGCGTCTTTTTCATGAATGGGATTTCGGCGCGGCGCCCTTCTCGCGCTGGAATCCGTTCCCG
>CAYOUP010000294.1:0-4586 GCA_964407125.1 uncultured Hyphomicrobiaceae bacterium
TGGCCGGTTACCGCGCTGGTCTTTACCATCCAGCTGATCCTGCAACTGAAGATCTTCGACCAGGTCTATCTGTTTGCGTGGAATGGCCGGACAAATGACAATCTCGTGCTCGTCTATTACGTTTATCAGCGGGCGTTCCAGATGGACCAGGGCGGTCGCGCAGCGGCGGCGGCGGTCACCCTGTTCGCCATCGTCATCATCGTGTCGGTGTTGCAGTTCCAATTCTTGCGCTTTGCTGGAGGGCGTAAGGGATGACCGGGCAGATCGCCAAACGCTGGAACCTCGTCGGCGGCCTGATAACGCTGTCCACCCTGGCCTGTGCAATAATCTGGGCATTCCCGCTCTATTGGGGCGTCATCACTTCGCTGAAACCCGAGGATGAAGTCGTCCGTCCGTTTATCGAGCTTTGGCCGGAAACGCTGACTTTCCAGCATTATGTCTTCGCGATAGTCAACACGCAGATCGGCACCTGGTACGTTAACTCAATCGCGGTGGCGGTCGGTGTGACCGTGCTGACGATTTCGACCTCGATGCTCTGCGGCTACGCAATCTCGCAGCTCCGCTTCCCCGGCCGGATGGCGCTCTGGTGGCTGATCCTGGCCAGCTTCATGGTTCCCATACAGGCGCTGATCATCAACCATTTCGTGCTGGTCGCCAAGCTCGGGCTGCTGAATACATGGGCCGGCATCATGCTTCCGCAATTGATCCATCCGGTGATTATTATCGTTTACAAACAGTTTTTCGATCAGGTGCCCAAGGACTTCCGCGAGGCGGCGGTGATGGACAATGCCTCCGAATTCGCCATCCTCTTCAAGGTCTATCTGCCGATGAACTGGGGGGTGACGACGGCGCTCTCGATCGTCTGCTTCATCTGGACCTGGAACGCATTTCTCTGGCCGTTTCTCTCGGTCACACGGACCGAGATGATGACGATCACGGTGGGCATCACCCAGGTTAACGACTCCTTTGGCATCTTCTACGCCCGCCGGCTCGCCGCCGCCGTGCTGGCCGGCCTGCCTGTCGCACTCGCCTATCTGCTGTTCCAGCGCCGCGTGACCGAGGCGATCACGTTGTCTGCCGGGATCAAGGGTTAAATGCGTTTGGACGGATATCGGTTCTTCCGGAAACGCCATGTTCCGTGTAAAGCGCGTAGCCCGGATGGAGTGAAACGAAATCCGGGAAAGGGAAATGGCTGCCCCGGGTTTTGCTGCGATCCGCTTGGGCTACGTTTGCCACGCCGCCGAAGCAACAGCGATGTGCGGATCGATCCGCTCAGGCGCGCGCGTGATAGGCTTGGCCCGACTGATCGAACAAATGCACGGAAGAGGTATCGAAATTCAGCCTGATATCGTCGCCCGGACGGACCTCGGAACGGCCACTGTCCTGCGCGATAAGTTCCGTACCGTCGCGCAGCGTGCAATAGATCAAGGTCCGCTCGCCGAGGCGTTCGACGACGCCAACTTTCGCCTGGGTTGCCGCCTCACCGGCATCGGGCGTGACGACACGGATACCTTCTGGACGTATACCAATCTCGAATGCCCCGGATCCAGGAGTTTCCAGGTTGAGCGGAACACTCGTACCGTCCCCGAGATGTGCGATCGGCTTGTCGGAATTCCGTATGTCGGCCTGGAGGAAATTCATTCCAGGGCTGCCGACGAAGCCCGCGACAAAGCGCGAGGCCGGACGCAGGTAAACTTCCATCGGCGTCCCGATCTGCTCGATTTTGCGATCGTTGAGCACCACCATGCGGTCTGCGAGCGTCATCGCCTCGGTCTGGTCGTGCGTTACATAGATCATGGTTGCGCTCATGCGCTGATGCAGTTCCGCGAGTTCGACACGGGTGCGCACGCGAAGCGCGGCGTCCAGATTGGAGAGCGGCTCATCGAACAGGAACGCTTTCGGCTCTTTCACGATGGCCCGGCCGATCGCGACCCGCTGCCGCTGCCCCCCGGAGAGTTGTGATGGCCTGCGGTCCAGCAGGGCGTCCATTTCCAGGACACGGGCGGCATCATTTACGCGGCGCTCTATCTCGGCGCCCCCCATCCCGATATTGCGAAGCCCGAACGCCATGTTCTCGCGTACGGTCATGTGCGGATAGAGCGCATAGTTCTGAAACACCATCGCAACGTCGCGTTGTCCTGGGGCGAGATGTTCGCTGCGTTTTCCTGCGATTGTCAGCGTGCCGCTGTCGATCGTCTCTAGGCCGGCGATCATGCGCAGCAGCGTGGACTTGCCCGACCCCGAAGGCCCCAGAAAGACAACGAGTTCCCCCGAATTGATTTCGAGGGAAAGATCGTTGATCACATTTACATTGCCGAAGCTCTTGGAGACATTCGTCAGTTCGATATTAGCCATTCGCTCCTCCTCGACGAAGTATCCATCATTTCGGGTACAAATCCAATGCTATGATTTAAATCTTCCGAGCCCCCCTCATGGACCTCACGAAGTAAGGTCGCGAATGGCGTCGGCCAGTTCAAGGCGGACGCGTATCGCCCGGACATGCTTTGGCAACAATGGTCTTATCTGTACAACGATGTGGCCCTTGTTCCAAGCAGCTTTGGCGGGTCGGAAACATAGAGATTGGGCGGGCGAGTAATGCGACTCGCTCGTATAGGTGGTCGAGGCGCTATTCCTGTGTCGCAGAAGCGAGTTGAAGGTTGTCAATAAAAGCAAAGTGAGCCCGAATCGCCTCGATGCATCCGGCTGGATCACGGGCCAGGGCGGCATCGAGGATCGCCTTGTGCTCTTCCACCGTACCCTTGCGGAAGCCGTGGTCTTGCACCAGTCCGACGAGCTGTTGCCGGTACCGGTAGAAAATGGAGTGCAGGGTCTCTTGCAGCAGTTGCGATCCGCATGCGGAACTCAGCGTCTCGTGGAATTCCCAATCGAACCGGGTCCAGATTGGAATGTGCTCCCTCAGCCGGTCGGTTTGGTGCATCTTGGCTTCTAAATGTGCCAGCTTGTGATGGGCGGCATTCAGCCGGGCTTCCCATTCCATATCGCCCCTGGCTATCGATAGAGACGCGGCCTCCGATTCGATCAGCACACGCATGTGCACGATATCCAACAGGCGTTCAAGCGACGACATAGGTACACGGAAACCACGTTGCTCCTCGAAATCGATATAGCCGCTACAGGCCAGCCGGAACAACACCTCGCGCAACATGCTGGCGCTGCAACCGTATTCGTGGCGCAACTCGTCAGGTTTGAGCTTTTTTCCCGGAACCATATCGCCAGCAGCCAGACGGTTACGGATTGAATCATAGATTGATCGCTGGTCTGCGTGCTCAGACAAACGTGTGTTCTCGGTAACCGATACCATCAGGATGGGCCTCCTGATTTCAGCTTATCCGAAATTTCGTGATTGGCAATTTTTATCGAAATTTCCAATTTCTTCGAGAATTCACTTGCTGTGCACGGATCCTGTTGTTAGCCTTTCGGCGCCGCATGTCAGCGGGAGGAGAGAAAAATTTCGGCGCACGGACAAGTGCGCCAAGGGAGGACTCAATGAGACTAGTATCGAAAACCTTAATCGCCGCGGGCGCGGCCTGCTTTATGGCCGGCACAGCGTATGCCGAACCCACAACCCTGCGAATTCAGACGCATTACACACCGGAATCTCTTTCGGGCAAGAATGCCGCAATGTTCGTCGACGACGTGCAAACCATGTCGAATGGCGAAATCAAGATCGAGATGTTCTACTCCTCGTCGGTGGTCAAATCGGTCGAGACCTTCGACGCCGCTGCCACTGGTATTCTCGATTGCGATATGACCGGCGGCGCCTACCAGACGGGCAAGAATCCCGCGTTCCAGTTCGTCGGTGACATCATGGGCGGCTACGACACACCATATCAGCAGTTGAGCTGGCTGCTGCTGGGCGGCGGCAAGGAAGCAGCCGAGAAACTCTACAACAAATACGGCATGCAGCTGATCGGCTGGTGGGTTGTCGGCCAGGAATCGCTGTCTTCGATCAAGCCGATCCGCAATGCTGATGACTTCAAGGACTGGAAGTTCCGTTCACCTCCGGGCATGGAAACCAAGATTTTCGAAAAGCTTGGCGCCAAGCCGATCGTGATGGATTTCTCGGAAGTGTTCACCGCGCTTCAGACCGGCATCATCGACGGTGCGGATTACTCAATTCTCGCCAACAACAAGAGCATTGGCCTCTACGACATCGCCAAATACGCCACCTATCCGGGCTTCCATTCAATGCCGTCGGACCATCTGGCGTGCAATAAAGCCAAGTGGGACGCCATGCCTGAATTTCAGCGCAGGATCATGGAAGTGGCGATGGAGAAGCTGGCACTGCGTCAGGCACTGGCAGGCGAGAAAGCCAATAATGAGGCCGCAGCCGAGCTTAGCGCCAAAGGCATCAAGATCGAAGACTGGAGCACCGAAGATCGTCGCAAATTCCACGCTGCAGCGCAGGCAAGCTGGGATGAATTTGCCACGACGCCTGAGGCCAAAGACCTTGTCGCAAGCCACAAGGCTTACCTGAAAAGCCTTGGCCTCCTGATCGAGTAAAACAGGATAGAGTTTAGCGGCGGGCCGGTCATCAGGCCCGCCGTTTCACTTTAGCGCGTAGA
>CAYOUP010000295.1:0-4572 GCA_964407125.1 uncultured Hyphomicrobiaceae bacterium
CCGCCAAGCCCTATGTGCTGTTTTATACGACCAAGCGTGTCGGCGGCGGCGTGCAGGATTTCAACGCGATCAAGCTGCTGAAATTCGGTACAGCCTGATAATCTTGCAGGTTGTGGGATTTCCCCTATGCAAACTGGCAACAATCCAACTGATTCTTGCGTGGCTACCGGACGCCAGTCCCCGTAAGCCCATGCAGACAATACCGAGCCTGTTGTGTACAAAAAAACCGCTAATGCCTTGATTGTTTGGGAATATGCCGGGAATTAGGGTGCAGGCGTCTTATCTGCACAACCCTGAATCCCCTCGGTCAAGCCATCCACATACGCAAATTTCCACATCTAGGCTGAAGGGCAATTGTCTGCTTTTCCTGATTGTGTCGCTGCGGCGTGCCCGCAGGCGATGGTGAAAGGCGCTGCCCCCCAGCGCACAAACCCTGCCGGCCCGAGGCCGCGATGTCTCCCCCATCGCGGCCTCACTTGCCGGAACAGCCGGTATAACCGGCCGCCCCTACCAAGCAAGGTTCGTTCATGCCTCTGATCCTGACGTCCGGCCCAGCGGTCGAGCCGGTCTCGCTGTCCGAAGCGAAAGTGCATTGCCGCATAGACACCGATGCGGAGGACACGCTGATTTCCAGTCTCATCCTGGCCGCTCGCCTGCATATCGAACAAAAGCTCGATCTCGCATTAGTAAGCCAGAACTGGTCTCTTTATCTCGACGCATGGCCCGACGGCTCTCACGTCGAGTTGCCGCTCGCGCCGCTGATCAGTGTTCAATCCATCAGGACCTATAATGCTGCTGACGAGGCAACCACCGTCGATCCAGGGCATTACAGCATCGATACAGCCTCGCGCCGTCCCCGTATCGCCTTTAACAGTGGCATCAGCCGGCCAATTCCCGGACGCCCGGTCAACGGCATCGAAATTGCTTTCACGGCAGGCTATGGCTCGGCCGCCGACGATGTTCCCATGCCGGTCCGTCAAGCGCTGAAGATGCTTGTCGCGCATTGGTATGAGGCGCGCGAGCCGGTTGTCATCGAGCAGCACGCCGAGAGCATCCCCGCGACGGTCGCCAGCCTGATTGCCCCGTACCGGAGCGCAAGACTATGAGCACGCGTATCGGTCAATTGCGTCATCGGCTGACGATCGAACAGGCGGCGAGAACAGATGATTCAGGCGGCGGTGCGACACTGGTCTGGAATACGGTCGCCGAAGTCTGGGGCGCTGTCGAAGCACTGTCCGGCAAGGAAAGCGTCGAGGCGGACCGTGTAAGCGGAAGCGCTATTTACAGCGTCACGATCCGCTACAGGGACGGCCTCGAGCCATCCATGCGTTTTCGCCGGGACAACGAAATCTACCAGATTACCTCCGTGCTCGACGAAGACGGGCGCAGGCGTTTCCTGACCTGCAAATGCGAGCGCCGCGATCAGTGATGTTCAGGAGCCATTTGGAAGGACTGGACAGACTTTCGGAAATGCTGACGCAGACGCTCGACGAGACAGCGCTCAACGAAGCGCTGCTTGCATCAGGACAAAGCGTCATCGAGGCCGCCCGCGCCAATCTCGAAGATGGCGCGCCGCCCGATACGCGTTCCGGTGCACTCGCTGCCTCGCTTTTTGCCGAGACCGGCCCGGATGGCCATGTCCGGATCGGAACGCCGCTCGACTATGGCTGGCATCTGGAAATGGGAACGCTGACGCGCGTCGCCTATCCCTGGCTGGCGCCCGCACTCGACGATCAGCGCGCCGGTCTCGTTCAGCAGATCGGCGCATGGCTTTCCGGCTCAGTCAAACGCGCTGGCCGCATATAGTCGAATTTCATCAAGGACCGCCAATGACCAATCCCGGCTGGGATCTGCAGAAGGCCACCTATCAGGCGCTGAAGGCCGATAGTGCTCTGACGTCATTACTCGGCGCGAACTGGCTTTACGACGATGTTCCGCAAGACGCCGAGTTCCCCTATGTCGTGATCGACCAGATGCGTTTGAATGACTGGAGCACCGGCAGCGAGCGCGGATCGGAACATATTCTGATGCTGCATATCTGGTCACGCTATCGCGGCAAGCGCGAGATCCATGAGATTGCGGACGCCATTCGTGTGGCTCTCGACGATGTCGAGCTGACGCTGGACGACAACCGCCTGATCAACCTGACACACCAATATTCCGACCTGAAACGCGATGAGGACGGCGAAACCTGGCACGGCGTCATGCGCTTTCGAGCCGTGACGGAGCCGGTAGCTTAGGCCGTTCTCTGACAAATTCCCCTGGAGACCTGACATGGCAGCCCAACGCGGCAAGGACTTACTTCTCAAGGTTGACGAGACCGGCGGTGGCAGCTTCGCAACGGTTGCGGGGCTGCGAACGCGCGGTCTCGCCTTCAATGCGGCATCCGTCGATGTCACCAACGCGGATTCGGCGAATGAATGGCGCGAGCTGCTCGCAGGGTGCGGCATCAAGACGGCACGGCTTTCCGGCAGCGGCATCTTCAAGGACGCCTTATCCGACGAGACCGTGCGCGACTATTTCTTCAATGGGCTGATCCGTGACTGGCAGGTCGTCATTCCCGATTTCGGAACGGTCGAAGGCGCGTTTCAAATCACCGCGCTGGAATATTCCGGCGGCCACGACAATGAGATGACGTTCGAAATTGCCCTGGAGTCGGCAGGCGCGCTGACATTCGCCGCCACGTAGCCGTGTAGGATGGGTTGAACGAAGAGAAACCCACCCAACGGCCAACTTTCACTGGAGCCCTCAATGCCCAATCCCCATCGTGGTGAAATCGAAGCTGTCCTTGACGGCAAGCCCCACCGCCTGTGCCTGACGCTTGGCGCGCTTGCCGAGCTTGAAGCCGCATTCGGCGCGGACGACATGCTGGCGTTGGCACAGCGTTTCGAAGCCGGCCGCCTGAGCGCGCTCGATGCGATCCGCATCATCGCATCAGGCTTGCGGGGCGGCGGGCATGATCTGGACGATGACGCCGTCGCGCGGATGAAAGCGCATGATGGGGCGGCTGGTTTTGTCGATATTGTCAGCCGTCTGCTCAGCGCGACATTCGGTACGGAAACTGCTCATCCACCGAAAGGCAACGCCACGCCGGGAAAGTCATGAGCGCTCCGGACACACCGGATGCTCGCCAGCCTTTCCCTTGGGACGACGCCATCGCTGCTGGCCTTGGTGTCTTGCGGCTGGCCCCTCGCGATTTCTGGTCGATGACGCCGCGCGAACTCTCGCTCGCCCTGCGCGGTGCAGCCGGATTGCCGGCATCGGAAGACCCCTTTGCGCGCGTCAATCTGGCAGCCCTGATGCATCGTTTCCCCGACCAATAGGACACATCGCATGACCGATACCGTCGCCAGCCTCTCCGTCCGCATCGGCGCGGATACGACCGAGGCACGGCAAAAGCTGAAAGACCTCGAAAGCCTCGGCGATAGCTTCGGCAGGCGAATGAGCGGCGCATTCGAGCGCGCCATCTTCACCGGCGACAGCTTCGGCGACACGCTGCGCAAACTTGCAATCGACCTGTCGCGGCTGGCGCTCCGATCCGCCCTCAGTCCGATCACGAGCTCGCTCGGCAATGGGTTGGCGGGTCTGAT
Organism: uncultured Hyphomicrobiaceae bacterium; assembly: GCA_964407125.1. Lineage (GTDB taxonomy): Bacteria > Pseudomonadota > Alphaproteobacteria > Rhizobiales > Rhodomicrobiaceae > JAHQVI01. Next base: position 3,591 of record CAYOUP010000295.1, read on the forward strand.
CGGCGGCGTCACGCCTTTCGCAAAGGGCGGCGTTGTTGGCTCGCCAATGCCGAAGCCTTTTGCGCAAGGCGGTATCATCGCTTCGCCGGTCACATTTCCACTGGGCGGCGCGCGCGCCGGTCTTGCTGGTGAAGCCGGACCGGAAGCGATCCTGCCGCTCGCCCGTGGCTCCGATGGCCGCCTTGGCATCCGCGGCGAGGGCGGCGGCAACGTCACGATCACAATGAACATCTCGACGCCCGATGCCGAAAGCTTCCGCCGATCCGAAACGCAGATCGGCGCAATGCTCTCCCGCGCCGTTAGCCGCGGCCAGAGGAATCTTTAATTGGTGGGCCCGCGCCTCCGCGCGGACCTGTGCCCACTTAGCCGTGGGCCCCGTGGTGCCTCACATGTCGTATGTGTTCCTAGCCAAGCGTGCGACACACGGCGACATAACGCGCCGTCGGCTTAAGGCACCCGGGGCCCACGGCTAAGTGGGCCTAAAGCCGGACGGATGTCCGGCGTGCGAACGCAGTGAGCTTACAAAAATGTCTTTCCACGAAATCCGATTTCCAACAGCGATCAGCTTCGGCGCAACCGGCGGGCCTGAGCGGCGCACCGATGTCGTCATCCTCGGTTCGGGCCATGAAGAACGCAACCAGCGCTGGGCAGACAGCCGCCGCCGATATGATGCGGGCTACGGTCTGAAATCCCTAGACGATCTCGACTCCGTGATCGCATTTTTCGAAGAACGGCGCGGGCGTCTGCATGGTTTCCGCTGGAAGGACCATACGGATTTCAAAAGCTGTACCCCCGCAGATGAACCCGCCGCAACCGACCAGATCATCGGCACGGGCGACGGCGTAACGACCGATTTTCAGCTTACGAAGCGCTACGGTTCAAGCTACGCACCCTGGACACGCGAGATCAAAAAACCGGTCGCAGGCTTCCTGCTCGTCGCCGTCGATGGTGTCGTGCAAAGCGAGGGGACGGATTTCACGGC
>CAYOUP010000296.1:0-4558 GCA_964407125.1 uncultured Hyphomicrobiaceae bacterium
CGTTGCGCGCGCTCACCGAGGAGAAGTTGACGACGAAGCGGTTCACGCCGTCGTCCAGGGGCTCGTTGCCGTTCTCCTTGAACAACGGATGCCAGTGCTGGGCCACGACCTCGCGCATGAACAGGAAGGTGCCGTGCAGGTGCACCGCCAGAACGGCCTTGAAGTCCTCGTAGCTCTTCTTGGAGATGCGCGCGTCACGCGTGATGCCGGCCACGTTGACCACGCCGTTGATGCATCCCGAGGCCTCGAGGGTCTTCGCGACGGCGGCCTGCACCTGGGCCTCGTCCGTGACGTTGGCCGCCGCGACGATCGGCTTCGGCGCGCCCTCGCCGGCGATCGCGTCGGCCGCCTCGGCGAGCTTCCCCGCGTCGAGGTCCACGAGCACGACCTGGGCGCCGTGGGCCGCCAGACAGCGGGCGACCTCGTGCCCGATGCCCTGGCCCGCGCCGGTGACGATGTGGGTCTCCCCCTCGAAGGCTCCCTCGCGCAGCACCCGCTCCATCTCGTCTCTCCACCTCCATCGAAGGGCGTCTCCGAGCGCCCGAGAGGGCAGCAGCGTACCCGATCGCGCGGGCTGGTCCGCCCCACCGCCGATGCGCTAGGAAGGGCCCTCCATGTCGCTCCGACTGCTCGCCGGCATCCTGCTCGGCCTCGCCCTGTGGACGGTTCTCGGATTCGAGGCCGCCGCTCGCACCGACGAGGCCCAGTGGCTGATGGAGAGCGGCAAGGCCGACGACGCCCTGCGCGCGGCCGCGCTCTACGAGGCCCGCGTCGCCCAGGATCCCGACGACTTCGCGGCGCTGCTGGGCGCGGCCCAGGCGCTGAACCAGGCGATGGCGGTCCGCACGAACGCCAATCTCCCCCTGGTGGACGGCCTCCAGGACACCGAGACCCACCGTGCCCTGTGGGCCGACCTCGCGCCCCGGGCGCTGGAGCACGCGCGCAAGGCCCACGCGCTGCGCGTGGAGTCGATCGAGGCCGCCTCCGCCCTCGCCACCTCCTACATGTTCTACTCCTCCAGCCTGGGCATCATCAGCGCGATCCTCGAGGGCTCGGGGGGCGAGTACCGCGTCAACGCCCAGCGCCTGATCGACATGGACCCGAAGTACGACGACGCCCTCGGCGATACGCTGCTGGCCAACTTCTACCTCGTCGCACCGTGGCCGATCGGCGATGACGACCAGGCCCTCGAGCACTTCGACCGGGCCGCCCGGCTCGCCCCGGAATCCGTCCGCAACCAGTACGGCCTCGCCGTCTACTGGGCGCGCGAGGGCGACGAAGCCCGCGCCCGCAGACACTTCCAGCACGTCGTGGACCGGCCCTGCACGAAGCACAGCGAGCGCCTGGTCTGCGACTGGATGAAGCAGACGGCGAAGCAGGAGCTCGCGAAGCTGGGCAGCTGACCGCCCTCCGCGCCCGGTAGAGTCACGCCTCGGCTTCAGCGGTGTCTGTCCCGACTCGGCCGGGTGGGAGATCCCCCGCACACCGCGGATCTTCGACACGCATCCGGCCTGGTGGCCACCTAGCGGTGGACCCGACTAGCGAGCGCGCCGCGATCGCCCCGAATGCCAGCGCTCGCGTTCTCGAGGAGGAGCCCCATGCGCGTCGGAAGGATCTCGTCCGCGCTCTCCATCGTTCTGGCGGGGTCGCTCTCCACGGTCCTGCTCGCCCAGGCCGCGCGGGCGACGGTCGCCTACTCCGTGCACCTGGTCGCCACCACCGCCAACCCGGACTTCGGCCTCGGCGTGATGCTGAGGGAAACCCTCACCGGCACCTTCTTCTTCGACGACGCCGACATCACACCCGATGGGACCCGCCAGAAGAGCGTGTCGCTCGGCCTCGATCGCCTGACGATCGCGGGCGTCTCCTTCGACGCGATCCTGCAGGGGAGCGTCGAGTCCTTCTGGCGCTTCGCCTTCGCCGGTGGAATGCCCCTGTGCATCGGCGACAACGACCTGAACGGCTGCAACGGCATCGCAGGTCAGATCTCGGGACCCATGTCCAACACCTACATCGAGTTCAGCGAGAACTCCACCGGCTCGGCGGGAGTCGGGGGCACCGAGACGATCGAGTTCGAGTACTCCTTCCTCGCCGTCCCCGAGTCGTCCACGGGCCTGCTCCTGGCTCTCGGACTCGTCGCGCTCGGAGTCAGGAGCAAGTACCGGGCCCGTCGACAGCCATGATCCGGCCGCTCCCTCGCCTGCGACGGGCGTTCGCGCTGCGGCGCGGCTGAAAAACCGCTGCGTTCCCCTACCTTGCGCACAATCCCACCGCCGCGAGGAGGATCCGCATGCGCATCGGCTTCGTCTTGTTGCTCGCCTCCCTCACTGCCTGTGCCCAGGGAGTCCGGACCGCGATCGAGGATCGCATCGCCGACCACATCATCGAGCACCGAAAGGACCTGACGACGGCGAAGCCCCAGGAGGGCATCACGCGCGGATCGGTGACCGGTCAGGCCACCGCTCCCGGCTTCGATCACCCCGACGAGTACCTGACCGAGTTCCCGACGCTTCTAGCGAAGAACATGGAGCCGGTCATTCCGCACCCCGACCAGGAGGCCCAGGTCCGGCAGAAGCTGGCCGCGCTCCAGGAGAAGACCGGCCGCCGGCCCAACCTCCTGATCTTTCTGCTGGACGACGTGGGCTGGATGGACCCGGGCTTCAACGGCGGCGGCACCGCCGTGGGCAACGCCACCCCCACCATGGACCGGCTCGCGAACGAGGGCCTGATCCTCACCTCCGCCTACTCCACACCCTCCTGCACACCGACCCGGGCGACCATCCACACCGGCCAGAACCCGCTCCATCACGGCCTGCTGCGGCCGCCGATGTACGGCGAGAAGGGCGGCATCGACGGCAGCACCACCTTCCCGCGGATCCTCCAGAAGCTGGGCTACACCACCCAGGGAGTCGGCAAGTGGCACATGGGCGAGAACGAGGAGTCGCTGCCCCAGAACGCCGGTTACGACGATTACTACGGATTCCTTGGTGTCTCGGACATGTACACGGAGTGGCGCGACCAGTACTTCAACCCGGAGGTAGCCCTCTCCCCGAAGCGCACCGCGCTGATGAACATCATCCCCTTCGACAAGTCCAACGTGCACTGCACGCCCGCGAACCGGAAGAAGTGCGAGGAGAAGTACGAGATCGATCTCTCCAGCCTGAAGCACCTCGACGACGACTGGCTCGCCTACAGCGAAGCGTTCCTGCGCAGCCGCGCCCAGAAGGACGGACCCTGGTTCCTGTACCACGCGACGCGCGGCTGCCACTTCGACAACTACCCGACCGACGCCTACGCCGGGAAGTCGCGCGCGCGCACCGTCTACAGCGATTGCATGGTGCACATGGACGACGTCCTGGGCAGCCTGGTCGCCACGCTCGAGGAGACGGGACAGCTCGACGACACCCTGATCTTCGTCACCTCGGACAACGGTCCCGAGTGCGAGGTCCCGCCCCACGGCCGCACGCCCTTCCGGGGCTGCAAGGGCTCGAGCTGGGAGGGCGGCGTCCGCGTTCCGACCTTCGCCTACTGGAAGGGGATGATCGTTCCCGGCCGCAGCGACGGCCTCTTCGACCTCGCGGACCTGTTCAACACCGCGATCTCCCTCGCCGGAAAGAACGGCGCCGAGATCGGCAAGGCCGCCGGTCGTCGCTACGTGGACGGCATCGACCAGCTCTCGTTCCTGGTCGGCGACGCCCACCTCTCGAACCGCCGCAGCCGGATCTACACCCTCAACCAGTACTTCTCCGGCGTGCGCATCGACGAGTTCAAGGGGACCGCCACCCTCGAGCTCGAGCACGCGATCTTCGACCGCGGCTACACCGGAGGCTTCAGCGGCGCGCTCGTCACCGAGACCGGCGGCGCGATCGTGACGAACCTCTACACGAACCCGCAGGAGGACGTGAACGTCGGCGTCCGCCACCTCCCGATGGCGGTGATGCTGGGCCAGGAGGGCCAGCGCTACCAGAAGGTCCTCGAGAAGTACCCGATCACGATCAAGGTGGGCTTCTCGGGCAACTGAAGAGGCTCGGACGAATACGCCCCCGGTCCGAGGACCGAGGGCGCTTCGAGGACCTGGAGCACGAGACCGGGCTCGAACCGGAGACCCCCACGTTGGCAAGAGCCGAGGCAGACGAGGAAGAGCGCTAGGTTGCGCTCTCCTAGCCGGCGAGGAGCGGCCACGGCCGGAACCCGCGACGGCGGACGGCACCCCAGCGGAACCAGATCCGCGGGCCCACCGGGCGCGCCGACGCCGCGCCCGGTCGCTTATCCTTCGCTCTGCAAAGGGGGCGTGAGATGGACGACAGCATTCGCGACGAGAAGCGGCGATTCCTGCCCGGGACGGCGGCCAGGCCCGGGCCGGCCCAAGGGATCGCCTCCCCGGCTGATCTCGGCCCACCGAAACGCTCTGGACGAAGACGAGACGCTCGCCCGGCTCCGGGACGTCGCGATCGCGCGGCTCGAAGCCGGAGACCCCAGCTTCTGGAAGCTGCTCCCCGATCACGTCTGGCCGACCAAGCTGGACGTGGACCTCGGTGCCGGCACGCGGGTGGTCTTC
>CAYOUP010000297.1:0-4541 GCA_964407125.1 uncultured Hyphomicrobiaceae bacterium
GCTTCCGGCGAGCAGATGATTGCGGCCTTCCTCGATCAGTGCGCGGGTCAGCGCATAGGGCTCGCCATAGTCGGAGGGCTCATAGTAGACGCCGTCTTTCTCCATCGCGGCGTGGGCTTCCGGTGTGAACTTCTTCCACATCAGCTCTTCGGTCATGTCCCATGCGGGGGCGATCAGGACGAGCGCCTTGAGCCGGTCCCCCTCGCCGCGCCGGACCAGCGAACGCACCAGAAGCAGCGCCAGCCAGCCGCCCATGCTGGAGCCGATGACGATCTGCGGACCACGGGTCATCTGCCGGAAAACCGTCTCCGATTCCAGCAGCCAGTCGCCAATGGTGAAATCCTCGATCCGGCCTTCCGAGGCGCCGTGCCCGGAATAGTCGAAGCGCGTATAGGCAGCACCCCACTCCTCCGCCCAGTCGGCAATGACGCTGGCCTTGGTGCTCACCATGTCGGATTTGAAGCCGGACATCCAGAACAGGCCGGGCAGGCCCTCTTTCTGTGCGCCGCTTGCAATATAGGCGATTTTTCGCGCCGGGCGTCCCTCTTGAGCGATGTCCAGCATTTGCCTTGCGATGGTCATATGACTATTAGCTTGGTGGTGTAATGATTGAGTCCAACCGCAATCTGCCATGCGGTTTCGCAGATGCCAACACATTGAAACGCCCTGGAACCGCTTATGTCATCGATGCCAGTCATTCTTCAGATCGTTCCGGCTCTCGAAACGGGCGGTGCGGAGCGAACGGCCATCGAGGTCGCTGAAGCCATCGTGCTGGCCGGGGGCAAGGCTCTTGTGGCCAGCGAGGGCGGGCGGCTTGAAGACGATCTGGCGGCGGCCGGCGGCGAGTTGATCCGCTTTCCGGCGGCGACGAAAAATCCGCGCGCGATCTGGAACAATGCACGGAGCCTCGAAGCGCTGATCCGGGAGCGGGGCGTCGCTCTTGTCCATGCGCGCAGCCGTGCGCCGGGATGGAGCGCGCTGATGGCGGCGCGGCGGGCGGGTGTTCCGTTCGTGACGACCTATCACGGCATCTACAATCAGAAGACGCCGCTCAAGGGCTGGTACAATAGCGTCATGGCGCGCGGCGATATCGTGATCGCCAATTCGCGCTATACGGCCGGGATCGTGAAATCGCGCCACAAAGTCCGCGATGACCAGCTTCGCGTCATTCCACGCTGCGCCGATCTCGACCGCTTCTCGCTCGATGCCGCCTCGCCGGACCGTCTCAAGGCCATTCGCGGCGAATGGGGCGTTCCGGCAAATGCAAGGCTCGTCGTGCTCGCCGCGCGGCTGACCCGCTGGAAGGGCCAGCTTGTCGCCGTCGAGGCCGCGTCGCAGATCCTGCGCAAGCCGGAATTCGACGATGTGGTTTTCGTTTTTGCAGGCGACGATCAGGGGCGCACCGCCTACAGGCGCGAACTCGCAACCAGGATTGCCGAGCTTGGGCTCGACGGCAGCATTCTCATGCCCGGCCATTGTGCGGACGTGCCCGCAGCTTTCGCGGCCGCCGCGCTTGCGTTGGTGCCCTCGATCGAGCCGGAAGCCTTCGGGCGCATATCGGTCGAAGCGCAGGCGATGGGCTGTCCCGTGATCGTCAGCGACAGCGGCGCGCTGCCCGAAACCGTCGTGACGCCGAAGGACGCCTTGTCGCTCGGTCTCGTGACGGGCTGGACGTTCAGAACGGGTGACGCCGGCGAATTGGCGGCGCGGATCGCATCCGCGCTCAGCCTGCCGGTCGGCCAGCGTGCGGCGATGGCCGAATCAGCGCAGCATCATGTGGCGGCGCATTTCTCCAAGACCATGCTTCAGCGCGAGACGCTGCGTGTCTATGATGAGCTGCTGGGGAGCGGGTTCGTGACTGAATTCGAACTTAAACATACGCGCAATGAGGATTTGAAGTCATCTGCGCAAACAATTCCTGCAAGTTTCGTCTGAGAAATCGAGTATCCCCTTGACTTGCCGGCCAAGACTACCGATCCTAGATTTCTATTTTCATATTTGCTTCATGCCAGCCATTTCCGGGGGTATGAAGCATATGTATTGGTAGCAACGTTAAGGAGAAATACCCATTCGCAGGCCTTTTAAAGCCGAGCCCAGCAAACAGGATGGACCGCGCATAAACGACGCGATCATGGCTCGGGAGGTTACACTTATTGACGACGCCGGTGAAAATCACGGTCTCATAAGTAAAGAGGACGCGCTCGCTCGCGCTGAAGAATCCGGACTTGATCTTGTGGAGGTTGGCAACTCCAACCCGCCCGTTGTCAAGATCATGGATTACGGCAAATATAAATATCAGGCGCAGAAAAAAGCTTCAGAAGCCCGCAAGAAACAGAAGACTGTCGAAGTCAAGGAAATCAAGCTTCGCCCGAATATTGACGACCATGATTACCAGGTCAAATTCAAGGCGATGAGGCGTTTCTTCGACGAAGGCGACAAGGTCAAGGTAACCTTGCGGTTCCGCGGCCGTGAAATGGCCCACCAGAAACTCGGTATGGATCTGATGCAGCGGCTCAAAGGGGAATCGGAAGATTTCGCCAAGGTTGAGCTTGAGCCCCGTTTGGAGGGGCGGCAAATGATCATGGTGCTGGCGCCGCGTTAAAGCGGCAGGGCGCGTCGGTTTCCGTTTATCTGCAAGCGAGGCAATCGCGCCCCGCTTAACGTTCCATGTGTGCCGCGGTATGCGGTTCTGCATGAAGTGCGTATTCGCTCTTGCAGGGTGTAAGACCCCCTTGCGCATCCAGCGGAACATGAGTAAATTGCGCGCATCTGAGCTGCCCGGCGCATAAGGGCATGCCGTGGCGGCTCAAAACGCTTCTCAGTCAAGCGAGAAAAAAGATGTGACCTGGCCGACCAGCCAGGTTGTTGTATTTTGAAAGGAAGCAAAATGCCCAAGCTGAAGACGAAAAGCGGTGCGAAAAAGCGCTTCAAGATCACCGGTACGGGTAAGGTCATGTTTACCCAGGCAGGCAAACGCCACGGCATGATCAAGCGGACCAAGAAATTCATCCGGCAGGCACGCGGCATGGACGTTCTGAGCGATCAGGATGCCAAGATCGTCAAGAAATACATGCCTTACGCCCGGTAATCGGTCCCAAAAGCACAATCGCAGATTTTTCCGTAAAGGAGCACCGCTATGGCAAGAGTGAAACGTGGCGTCACAGCCCACGCCCGGCACAAGAAAGTCCTCAAGGCAGCCAAAGGCTATTACGGCCGCCGCAAGAACACGATCCGCGCAGCCCGTCAGGCCGTCGAGAAGGCCGGGCAGTACGCCTATCGCGACCGCCGCACCAAGAAGCGCAATTTCCGTGCCCTCTGGATCCAGCGCATCAACGCCGCGGCCCGCGAACTCGGCATGACTTACGGCCGATTTATCAACGGCCTGACAGTGGCCGGGATCGAAGTCGACCGCAAGATCCTCGCTGACCTCGCCGTGCGCGAGCCGGAAGCGTTCAAAGCCCTTGTTGAAAAGGCGCAAGCGGCCGTCAAAGCAGCTTAAGTTCCTTCAATTTCAACGAACCGGGTGTTAAGAGCCTGACTATGAAGAGCGCGAGCACCGTTTATCGGAAGCGTTTCGCGCGTCTTTTTATTGGCTGGAAACACGCGGCGGGAGAGGCTCATGGATGCGGTGGCAACGGCATCGAAAGCCGATTTGACGAAGCTTGAAAAACAGCTTCTGGGTGAAATCGAAAAGGCGGGTGATCTCGCTGGCCTTGAAGATCTGCGCGTCGGGGCGCTCGGCAAAAACGGCAGCGTAACCGCGCTTCTGAAAACGCTCGGCAAGCTGCCGCCTGAAGAGCGCCGTGACACCGGGCAGGCGATCAACGTGCTGAAAGGCCGGGTGAGTGAGGCGCTTGAAGCCCGCAAAACTGTGCTTCAGGATGAGGCGCTCGCCAAAAGGCTGGAAACGGAACGCGCTGACATCACGCTTCCTGTCCAGCCGGGACCGCAGGCGGAAGGGCGTATCCATCCGCTCAGTCAGGTCTGGGACGAGATCACGGCCATCTTCGCCGATCTCGGCTTCGCAGTGGCCGAAGGTCCGGATATCGAGACGGAAGACTATTCCTTCACGCGGCTGAATATCCCCGATCATCATCCTGCCCGGCAGGAGATGGACACCTTTTACCTGAAAACGAAGGCCGACGGTTCGCGCATGGTGCTGCGGCCTCATACCAGCCCCGTGCAGATCCGCACCATGCTGACGCAGAAGCCGCCGATCCGCATCATCGCGCCCGGCCGCGTCTATCGCTGCGACAGCGACCAGACGCACACGCCGATGTTCCATCAGATCGAGGCGCTGGTCATCGATGAGCACACCCATATGGGCCATCTGAAATGGCTGATCGCGGAATTTTGCAAGGCGTTCTTCGAGGTTGACGATCTGCGGGTTCGGCTGCGTGTCTCGCACTTCCCGTTTACGGAGCCTTCAATGGAAGTCGATATCGGCACCGAAGCAATCGGCAAGCCGGGTGAGTGGCTGGAGATCGGCGGCAGCGGGATGGTGCATTCCAACGTCATCACTGCCTGTGATCTCGATCCGG
>CAYOUP010000298.1:0-4499 GCA_964407125.1 uncultured Hyphomicrobiaceae bacterium
TTCTGTCTGTTGTCAGTGAGGTCGAGCATCGGCGGCGTCCTCCGGTCATATCAGCATGAGAGGTAAAAATAATCGCTGCGTCCGTCAACTTAAAGACCACAGGTTGACGCCGGATGGCCAGGCTCAGATCAATTATGATGGAGTCATAAAAAGCACAATAACTTATGCATCCATTTTACTCTCCATATCGCCACTGCGTCAGTCAAGTGAGTACAGAGGCAGGGCTCTCTCGAATATCCTCGGTTGGGTCAAAACTATTTCGTATGTTTGAATGTTGGAGATCGGATGCCGTCCTGATCTAAACAAGGAGTGAGTATTGTGAGGTTTCTTTCGAGTTCAGCTATCTTATTCGCTTTAATTAGCGCAGTTATTACAATGTCAAACGACGCAAATGCATCCGCAACTGCCTGTGACAACAGGCAAATACCTAGTAAAGATGCTGATCCACATGCAATATCAGCAGAAATTAGTTTGCCATATGGATATTTTTGTTACCATGTGGAAACGAAAAGAGACGTAATTACCGAGCAAAAAGCTGCTTATGCGTCAAGTGTGGGTCTCTTCGGCCCTCTGGTTGACAATATATGCAACTGGAGAATTGATTTCGCTTATTACGATACGCATGGAAAAGAATTTATGAGAGATAAGGGCGAAACGGTAAGTGACTGTAAACAAGGAGCCTCTCGTTCCATTGCACAAGAGAAGAAATTGTCTGAATACGGCAGAACATGCGCAGAGTTGATTATCGATGGCGAGCGAAAGTTAGCGCAGTGTCACAACATTAAAGAATGAACCAAGACTTCCCAGGTCATAAAATTGGTAACCAGTCGATATATCTTAACAATATCTCTGATGGTTGAATTTAACTCATGCCATAAACGTCTCAGCAAAAATAAATATCTTATGACAGATCACGGATTTCGTTGGCTCCGGTTTCGGGAAGGCTGAGGGGAATTCGTCCCCTAATGCAGCGACCGGACTTAAAGCTGGCGATGGCGGCCGAAGCGACGCATGAGCGCTTCCAGCCGTTCGTCATGGATGCCGCATTCCCGCAAATGCTGCACTGTGTTGAGCACATACTCGAAATTGCGCCCGGACCGTCCCACGCTGCGACGCACGAGCCATTCCTGCTTTTCGTAAGGCAGCCTGCCCGCATACTGATGATGGTTGCGGTTGGCGACAAATGAAAGCGCGCGAACCTCCTTGTGCGGATCGTCCTTGAAAGAGACCGGCTTCCAGATCGCACGATAGACATTGTTCATCTGCTCGCGCCGCCGCAGATAGCCGAGCGTCTCCTGCACATGACTGGGCGGCACGTAGAAGACCATGCCTTCGCACCATCCGCCTGCATCGAGCCCTAAAACAAGCCCCGGACGCTGTTTCGTGCCGCGATGCACGAAGGAGTAGACGCAGAGCGAACGATGAACGCCGTGGATAATCGCGTGCGCCGCCTCGTCATGGCGAAAGCCGGGTCGCCACATCAGCGACCCGTAGCCAAACACCCATATGCCGCTTTTCCTGCTCACGCGCTCTTCTTCGATGTTTCCTTCGGATTTCCGTGCTTGCGGCCAAAATCGGGATCGGGGGTTTCCTGCCCGGCCTCGATGATTCCGCGCCGGATTGCGCGTGTTTGCGAGAATTTTTCAAACAGCTTGTCGCCTTCGCCCCAGCGGATCGCGCGTTGCAGTTCCGTCAGATCCTCGGTGAACCGGCCCAGCATCTCCAGCACCGCGTCCTTGTTGTTCAGAAACACATCGCGCCACATGGTCGGGTCGGAAGCGGCGATACGGGTGAAATCGCGGAAACCGCCGGCGGAAAATTTCATGACTTCCTTTTCGGTGACTGTTTCGAGATCGGAGGCCGTGCCGACGATGTTATAGGCGATCAGATGCGGAACGTGGCTAGTGATCGCCAGCACCAGATCGTGATGCTCTGGCGTCATGACTTCCACCGGCGAGCCGCAACGCTCCCAGAAGGTTTTCAGTTTCTCGACGGCCTGCGGATCGCTGTCGGGCAGCGGCGTCAGAATGGTCCAGCGCCCGTCGAACAGCTCGGCAAATCCGGCATCGGGACCGGAATGCTCCGTGCCCGCGACCGGATGGCCGGGGATGAAATGCACGCCGTCCGGCAGATGCTGGCCGATATCACGGACAACGGCGGTCTTGACCGATCCGACATCGCTGATGATCGCGCCGGGCTTAAGCGCGGGACCTATTGCCTTGGCGAGACCTTCGAATGTTCCGATGGGCGTGCACAGGATAACGAGGTCAGCGTCGGCGACAGCCTCGGCAGGATCACTGAAATGCGCATCGCACAGCTTCAGCCGCTCCGCCGTTGTCAGCGTCGCCTCCGATTTCGCGCAACCCGCGATGGTTTTTGCCAGCCCTTCGCGCCGTATCACATGGCAAAGCGATGAGCCGATCAGCCCGAGACCGATGATCGCAATGCGCTCGAATAAGGGTTTAGGCATCGCGTGACGCTCCGTTCATGAAATCTTTGAGCGCGCTGACGACCGCGCGATTTTCGTCCGCCAGCCCCACGGTCATGCGAAGCCCGTCCGGTATGCCGTAATTCTCAAGCCGTCGCAGAATGATGCGGCGACTCTTCAAGAAGGCATCGGCCTCGGCGGCTGTGCGCCCGCTCTCTTCAGGAAAGCGCAGAAGCAGAAAATTACCGACACTTTCGGGCGCATTAAGGCCAATTGCCTTCATCTCGCGTTCCAGCCAGGACAGCCATTCGTCATTATGCGCAACCGATTTGCTTTCATGCTCCCGGTCCTGAAGCGCTGCGACGGCCGCCGCCATGCCTGGCCCGCTCACATTGAACGGTCCGCGAATGCGGTTCAGCATCTGTGCGATTTCCGCCGGACAATAGCCCCAGCCCACACGCGCGCTGGCAAGCCCATGGATCTTGGAGAATGTCCGCGTCATCACCGTATTCGGCGTCGTCGCGACCAACTCGATCCCCGCCTCGTAATCATTGCGCTTCACATATTCCGCATAGGCCGCATCCAGCACTAAAAGCACGTTGGAGGGCAAACCGCCATGCAGACGGCGGATTTCATCGAAGCCCAGATAGGTGCCGGTCGGATTGTTTGGATTGGCGATAAAGACGATCCGCGTTTTCGGCGTGACCGCTGCCAATATGGCATCGACATCAGCAGTGAAATTGGTCTCCGGCGCGATGACCGGCGTCGCCCCCGCTGCAATTGTGACGATCTTGTAGACCAGAAAGCCGTGCTCGGTAAAAATCGCCTCGTCGCCCGGCCCGAGATAGGCCTGCGACAGAAGATGCAGGATTTCATCGGAACCGCAGCCGCAGACGATATGATCCGGATTGAGACCAAACCGGGCGCCGATCGCATTACGCAGAACGGTCGAGGAGCCATCGGGATAGCGGTCGAGTTTCTCGGCTGCCTCACGGTAAGCCTGTTTCGCTTTCGGACTTGGACCATGCGGCGTTTCGTTGGATGAAAGCTTGATGACAGGCCCCGCTCCCGGTAACTGGCTCGTTCCCGGTACGTAAGGCTCAATCGTCAATATGCCTGGCCGGACCTGCGGCCCCTCTGCCACCGTCACTGCATTCTCCTTAAAGAGTGATTTGCAGGATTTGCCCTATCCGAGGCAAAACCACGAAGGACTCATAAGATTGCCGCCAGGATATTGCAAAGGAAAGATTGACTTAGGCAGCAAGCTACCCAGCTTTCCGCTTAAGCTTGCGCGCACAGTTCATATGCATCACTTATAGATGCACAGCCTACAGGGCGAATAAAGAGGTTAATGAAAGATTGTCGATGATGGCGAAGGCATTTCTGCCTGAAAGCGAGATTGTCCATTTTGACGAAGCCCAGCCGCTCCCGCTGGACAGCGGGGCTATGCTTGCGCCTTTTTCCATCGCCTACAAGTCATACGGCACGCTCAACAGCGCCAAATCCAATGTGATCCTGATATGCCATGCCCTGACCGGGGATCAGTTCGTTCTGGGGCCGCACCCTTTGACAGGCAAGGCTGGCTGGTGGGAAACCGTGGTCGGCCCCGGCAAACCGATCGACACGAACCGCTATTTTGTCATCTGCCCCAATATCATTGGCGGATGCATGGGATCGACCGGTCCGGCCTCCGTTAATCCGCAGACCGGCAAGGCCTATGGCCTCGATTTTCCTGTCATCACCATTCGCGACATGGTGCGCGCCCAGCTTCGGCTGATCGAACATCTTGGTATCGAGACGCTGTTCAGTGTGGTTGGCGGCTCGATGGGCGGCATGCAGGTGCTCGAATGGGTGGCGAATTATGGCGATCGCGTTTTTTCAGCCATTCCACTGGCGACGGCTCCGCGCCACTCGTCTCAGAACATCGCCTTTCACGAGGTCGGCAGACAGGCTGTCATGGCCGATCCGGATTGGAAGCAGGGCCGTTATCTCGAAGATGGCACCGCGCCCCGAAAGGGTCTGTCGGTTGCCCGCATGGCCGCCCATATCACCTATCTGTCCTCGGAGGCTC
>CAYOUP010000299.1:0-4482 GCA_964407125.1 uncultured Hyphomicrobiaceae bacterium
CAAAGCCGCGCCGAAATAGAACAGGCCCGCAACCAGCATGGCCCTCCGGTCGATCAACAGCGCGATAAAGGCCACGACCGCGATCAGGACCATGATCGTCAGCGAATCCTGAACAGTAAGGCTGGATACGCTACTGCCCCAGACGAAGCCGACACCGATATGAACGATGAGCGGAGCTGCGGTCAGATGCAGCCAGAAGGCGTTATCAGCCAGTATGGTCTTGCGCTCCGGATCGCGCAGATCGAAATGTACGGCCACAAGGAAAACCAGCAGCCCCATGACCAGAAATATGGGCGACACATAGATGCTCGACTGATCCGGCGCGTTGAGAAGGAGGAGCGTGCCAACGACGAAGGCGGCGGTCACTACGATCTGCGCCAGCGTGAACGGCAGGCGGAAGCGCAGGAAGAACAAGACCGACGCCGCAAGGGCGCTCGCCGCCCCGAGAAGTTGCTCGGTCCGGTAATAGGCCGGATCGCTGGCATTTTCCGGCGGTGTAATACCTCCGATCATATGCACCAGCACATTGACTGCAAAGCCCCCCGCAATGCCGAATGCAAGCGAGAGTACAATACTCGGCAGGGTCAGCCGCTTGATCCGCGTGAAATATTCCGCCAGCACCCATGCGGCGATTGCGGTCGTCGCGAACCAGAAGCCGTCCTGCACGATATTGCTGCTGTAGCCGATGCCGAGCAGAAGCAGAATGACGCCGATGCTCAGGAAGATGTCATGAAAACCGCGCACGAAACGCACGGACTCAGCATCATCGTCGATTACAGCAGAAGGCCGCGCGGCTCCATTCGGGCCGGAGCGATATTGCGCCAGAAAAGCGGCCAGCCTGTCGGCATCCGCGCGTCCGATGACGCCCGCATCGACGGCGGCATTCAGTTCATCGCTGTTCGGCATCGAGCTGTTCCACGATCAGACTGCTATTGGTATAAACGCAAATATCCGCGGCAATCGCCATCGCCTTGCGCACGATCGTCTCGGCGTCCATGTCGGTCTCGTACAGGGCGCGAGCTGCGGCGAGCGCATAATTGCCGCCCGATCCGATCCCCATAATGTGATGCTCCGGCTCAAGCACATCGCCCGTCCCGGTGAGGACAAGTGTATTCACCTTGTCGGCAACGATCATCATCGCTTCGAGACGGCGGAGATACCGGTCGGTGCGCCAGTCCTTGGCGAGATCGACACAGGCGCGCATGAGCTGCTCGGGATATTGCTCCAGTTTGCCATCGAGCCTTTCAAGCAATGTGAAAGCATCCGCGGTCGCACCAGCGAAACCGGCGATCACATTGCCCTTGCCGATCGAGCGAACCTTGCGTGCGTTGCCCTTGATGACGGTCTGGCCGAGCGAAACCTGCCCATCGCCCGCAATGACGACCTTGCCGCCCTTGCGGACCGTCAGAATTGTCGTGCCATGCCAATGGGGATATTGTGAGGAATGATCTGTCATGTTGTTCCGGCTTGAGAAATATTTGTCAGATATCGTAAACCCTCATACGGATATCAAGTTTAAATGAACAGGGTGTGCGCCCTAATGGCGGAGCGCAAAACACCCAACACGCGGGATACGCGGAGATCATAAACATGCGAAAAGCCGCAATCGAACGAAAAACGAAGGAAACCGGGATTTCCGCCGAGGTCACGCTTGACGGCAAGGGCCGGTATGACATCGAAACCGGCATAGGCTTTCTTGATCATATGCTGGAGCAGCTTTCGCGTCACTCACTGATGGATATCAAATTGAGCGCCAAGGGCGATCTGCATATCGATCAGCACCACACCGTGGAGGATTGCGGCATCGCGCTCGGTCAGGCGGTGGCGAAAGCGCTCGGCGACAAGCGGGGCATTACGCGGTACGCTTCGGTTTACCTGCCGATGGATGAAGCGCTCACACGCGTCGCCCTGGACATATCCGGACGGCCCTATCTGGTCTGGAAAGTCAGCTTCCCGACGGCGAAGGTCGGCGAGATGGACACGGAACTTTTCCGCGAGTGGTTCCAGGCTTTCGCGCAAAATGCGGGTTTGACCCTTCATGTTGAAAATCTCTACGGTGAAAACTCTCATCACATCGCGGAAACTTGCTATAAAGGTCTGGCGAAAGCCTTGCGCGCGGCCATCGCCATCGACCAGGCACAGGCAGCGGAGCTGCCGACAACGAAAGGAACGCTTGGCGGCTGAAGGCTGGCCGGGTGGATAGAGAGAGCTGACAGGGGAACGCCGATGCAGACATATACGGTTTACGAAAAGCGCGTCGCATCCGACGATATGGACGAACGCGCCACTGACCTGGTCTTCGTCCGCGAAGGATTTACCTTTATCGCATTGATCGTTCCAGCTCTCTGGTTCCTGTTTCATGGCCTTTGGCGGGGTCTCCTGCTCTATCTGCTTTTGAGCATCGGGCTTGTGGCGGCGCTGACCGAGCTGGGCGTGTCGGATCAGATCATCGGAGTAGGCGGCTTCGTCATCAATCTGATCTTCGCCTTCGAGGCACGGGATATTCAGCGCGCCGCGCTGGAACGGCGCGGCTATCAGTTGCGGGCCGTCGTTTCCGGACGTAGCCTTGCGGAATGCGAACAGCGCTTCATTGCCGAATGGCTGCCTGCCGCGAAGCGGGAGCGTGAACGCCTGGCTGCAGCGTCGGCGACCGGAAAAGCCGGAGGCGAAGGCGTATCACCGACATCCGTGCCGGTGATTGGCATGTTTCCTTCTCATGGTGGGTGATGCTTGAAAATTGCGATCATTGATTACGGCTCCGGCAATCTTCATTCGGCTGCAAAGGCATTCGAGCGTGCGGCCACCGAAGCCGGGTCAGGGCATAATATCGTGGTCACATCCAATCCCGCGGATGTTCGTGATGCTGAACGGATCGTGCTGCCCGGCGTCGGCGCCTATGGGGAGTGCTGGAAGGGTCTGAACGCCGTCGACGGCATGGTCGATGCGCTGAAAAAAAGTGTGCTCGATGCGAGAAAGCCGTTTCTCGGCATCTGCGTCGGCATGCAGCTCATATCGGAGCGCGGCTTCGAACATGGCGTCACTGAAGGGCTCGGCTGGATCAAGGGCGACGTCAAGAGGATCCAGCCTGGCGATCCGGCGCTGAAAATCCCGCATATGGGGTGGAATACGCTGAGCGTGATCAACGAGCATGCGCTGCTGGACGGCATCCCCGCCGGGCCGAGTGGCTGGCACGCCTACTTCGTGCATTCCTATGCGCTGATGAATGGCGACAATGCCGAACTCGTCGCGGAAGCGGATTATGGCGGGCGCGTTACGGCAATTGTCGCTCGGGACAATATTGCCGGAACGCAGTTTCATCCCGAGAAAAGCCAGAAGCTGGGCCTCCGGCTGATCGTCAATTTCCTCCAGTGGCGGCCATGAGCAGATGCGACTCGCGCCCCGCTGCCGGATGGGAAAGAACGTTGGCCAGAAGCCTGACCGGTGCACGTTTCTTCGTATTGGCGGCCGCGACATGGCAATGAGCCGGCGGCGCAAGATCCATTGCCGCCTCGTCGCTGCCGACTTCGCAGATATAAAGCTTGTCGCCGGAAGTCAGATAATCGCTAAGGATCTGCCGGATTTCATCGGCATAAAGCTGGGTCTCGACAATCCAGAGACTGGCAAGCGGGTGTTCCCAATCTTCGCCAAGCTGCTTGATCTGGGCCGTAAAGTCGGAATAGTTGTTTGCCGGACGGTAAAGGTCGTACGAAATGATATAGCGCTGCATGGATCCCCACGTCTTATGGTTCGGGATTCTTGACAGCTCCAGACGCGGGACAAACGGAGCGCTCTTAAACGCGCAACTCTAGCAGAGACGAATCTTCCAGAATGCTTTGTTCAATTTTAGGCAAATATTAACCCATGATCCTGTTTCCCGCCATTGATTTGAAAGATGGCCAATGCGTACGTCTCCGGCAGGGGCAAATGAGCGAAGCGACGGTCTTCGCAGACGATCCTTGCGGGCAGGCTGAAGCCTTTCAGAGGCTGGGCTTCGAATACCTCCATGTCGTTGATTTAAATGGAGCTTTTGAGGGAGCGCCGGTCAATGCCGATGCCGTGCGCAAGATCCTCGGCGCACTGTCGATCCCGGTGCAGCTCGGGGGCGGAATACGCAATCTGACCCACATCGAAAATTGGCTCAAGGAAGGGGTGGCGCGTGTCATTTTAGGCACAGTGGCCGTGAAGCACCCCGAACTTGTCCGCAATGCGGCGAAAGCCTTTCCGGGGCAAGTCGCGGTGGGCATCGACGCGCGCGACGGTATTGTCGCCATCGAGGGCTGGGCCGAGACCAGCGAACTGACCGCCATTGATCTGGCAAAGCGCTTTGAGGATGCCGGCGTCGCGGCCATCATCTATACCGACATCGCCCGCGACGGCGTGCTGACCGGCCTCAATCTCAAGGCGACAGCGGCGCTTGCGAAAGAAGTCTCGATCCCAGTGATCGCTTCGGGCGGTCTGGCCAATATCGAGGACGTCAAGAAG
>CAYOUP010000300.1:0-4451 GCA_964407125.1 uncultured Hyphomicrobiaceae bacterium
GCGGCCCGCTCGCCGGGGCACGGTGTCGTATTTGGAGAAGTCACGCGCGAGCAATGCCGCGAACTAGCCGAAACGCTCGCAGGCACGCATTTTCATGGCGTGCTCGGAAATGACAATACCGCTCTCTGGTTTGTCGAGCGCGCATGGCAGCTTGGCGCAACATTCGACAATCCCATGCCGCAGCGCCTTAACGCGATCACGGCGCGGCCAATCTATCCGGGTGCGGATGGAAATGCGCGGTCATTGACTTCGGACCATGCCGATCTGTTTGCCGAATGGTTTCCGCTTTTCTGCAAGGAAGCCGCGCCGGAAGATAATGTGCCGCCCAGAGAGATGATGGACCGGACCGCCGCCTCGGACCGTTACCTGCTCTGGGAAGTGAACGGCAAGCCGGTTTCGATGGCTGGCATCGTCCGGCGTGTCAAGGGTTGCGCGGCGATTGCTGGTGTCTACACACCGCCCGAATTGCGCGGGCGCGGCTATGCCGGATCGGTCGTGGCGGCAGTCGTCGAAAAAGTCTACGCCGAGGGCCGGCGGGCCGCCTGCCTCTACACCGATCTGCGCAATCCTGCCTCCAATCGCTGCTACGAGAAGATCGGTTTCAAACCGCTCTGCGACAGCTGGTTCTTTCTTCAGAAGTCCGAAAAATAGCTATCGTAGCAGCATCTCGTCTGGCAGATCAGCCAACGGCTCAGGCCCATTCTCCGTCACGATCGAGGTCCGGCCGAGGCACATCGCCGTCTCGCTCTCCGAATCCATCAGGATCATATGCGCGAACAGAACCATGCCCGGCTCTAAGGGCCAGTCATTGCCGCGATAGAACATGGGCGGGTCCATCCAGCTCGGCGTGAATTTTGCGCCCAGGCTGTAGCCGCAGGCATTGAGCTTGTGTGCAGCGAGCCCGCATTCATCCATGATCCGCGCATGGGCTTCGAAAATATCGCCTGCCGTCCTGCCGGGACGCATAGCGTCCTCACAGGCCAGCAGGGCATCCCGGCACGCATCGAACATCGGTTCATGGCGTGGCCGTGGTTCGCCGATGACGACGGTATGCATCTGCGCGGCGTGGTAATGGCGAAAGCTGCCCGCAAATTCGAGCGTAAGCTGATCATTCGCCCCAAGCTGCCGCCGTCCCGCCTTGTAACGGCACAGAAGTGCATCGCGGCCCGATCCGATGATGAACTCATTGCCGGGATAGTCGCCGCCGCCCTCGAAGATCGCGCCATGCATGGCCGCAAGAATTCGGCCTTCATCCACCTCTGCCCTTGTCTCGGCAAGCCCCGCCACCAGAGCATCGTTGCAAAGTTCGCCGGCGCGGCGGACATAAGCCAGCTCAGCCGGAGACTTCACCGCGCGAATACGGTCGATCAGGCCGCTGGCATCCTCCAGCGTACACAAACCGTCCAGCGCCATCTCGACCGCCTTGCCATTGGCATGTGTCAGCCCATAGCTCTGCATCTCGACGCCCAGCCTTGCCCCTTTCGCGCCAAGATCTTCCAACATGGCGCGAAGCTGAACAGCTGGCTTAGCCCCCTTCTCGTCGGTCCAAACACGAATATCCTCGATGATCGAAGTGTGCTGCGCCTGGCGCAAATCGGCCGAGCGTGTCAGCAGAGCCAACCGTCCGTCCGCCCCCAGATAGAGGCACTGAAAAAAGCAGAAGCCGAAAGTGTCATAGCCGGTGAGATAATACATGCTCTCCTGCTGGAACATCAGCAGGCCATCCAGGCCATCGCGCGCCAGAGCGGTGCAAACCGCCTCGATCCGCGCCTGATACTCGCTGCGTTCGAAGTGTAGAGCCATGATCCAAACCCTGATGTTACTGACGGAATTACTGACCGGCCGGATTGATCCGCACAGAACTGTTCCCGCCAGATCGCGGGAGGCGATTTCGGGGAAGGCTATCCCGCCGACAGTTCACGCTGCAGGTTCTCGCGCATCGTGTCCGAACAGGTTTTTTCATGCTCACGGTATTTGCTGACGATGAAATTCTGCATCGTGCCATGCAGCATCGAGACCACTGTAAGCTGGCGCGGCGTCATCTTCAGAGTGTGTTTTTCATGAACGATGAAGGGATAAAAAATCGAATGTTCCCAGTCGAGTGAACAGAACTCGGCTGCGCCGGAGAAAAGGCCGACACGCATCGCCTGTCGCGCCTGCGCAATGGTTATCGGCGGATTGGCCATTTCCTCCTTTGTTGTCGGGCTACAGAGCTGATTGCCGCAATGCGATTTATCTATCTCTTTCAGAACCAGATCCAGCATCTCGGCGACCGAGTAATCCATGAGCGCATTATTGGCGATGCGCTGCCAGGGTTCGAGCGAGATGACCGGGTTGTCCTGATCGAGGCTTACGCGGAGTTTTCCGGAACAGGTCTTGATGGCCTGAAGCCCCAGATAATCCTTGTGAAACTGCAGGTCATGGATCAAGCCCAGCAAGGCAAGCGTGCGAGACTCATAAATGCCCTGCGCCTGAAAACGCAGTTGCAACGCCGTATAGGCCCGGTCCTTCCAGTTCAATCCGCACCAGTGCAGCCTTGCGGATTTCGCGCCCGCTATCATGGCGCTTCTGGCCTCATCAGGCGTGACTGGCGGTTCCGCGAATTCCTCTGCTGTCGCCGGCGCGCAAGGCTTCTTGCCGCAAACCACCTCCGGCAATGATTTGAGTGCCGTTGTTATCGCCTGACGTGCATCATCACGGGTAATGAACGGCATGTCGTCGGTAGTCTGCGCCGCAGCATTACAGCTGAGCCAGAAAAGACATGTGATGATGTACGGTAACTTGCCTAACCGCATAAATCTTTCAATCCTGCACGGGCCAACAAAGCCAAAATATATGGATAAAGTAAAAAAACGGCCCTTTTTCGCAAATTGCGAACGGGGTCATCCTTATTCGGCGGAAGAATACTCGACGATCTCCTCGCGCTCTTCGCCGAGGTTGCGATAAGGCAGTCCCATTGTCGAACCATTTCCGGTCATCCGCTTGAATTTGATGGTCCGGATGAATTCACGGATACGGGGCTGGATCTCCGTTCGCCAGCGTGTGCCATTGAATACGCCGTAATGACCGACGCCCGGCTGCACGTAATGATATTTCTCGTCGATCGGGATATTCGTGCAGAGATCGTGCGCCGCCTCGGTCTGGCCAAGCCCGCAAATATCGTCATTCTCGCCTTCGACCGTCATGAGTGCGGTGTGGGTGATAGCGGATGGATCAACGAGCTCGCCCCTGTGCGTCATTTCTCCGTCGGGAAGATCGTGCTTCTGGAAGACGGTCTCGACGGTCTGCAGATAGAATTCGGCAGGCAAATCCATAACCGCCAGATATTCTTCGTAGAATTTCTGGTGCTGATCGACGCTGTCGCAATCGCCCTTGACCAGATCTTCAAAGAGATTCTGATGAGCCGTCACATGGCGTTCCAGATTCATCTGCATGAAGCCCGTGAGCTGGATGAAGCCGGGATAGACCTTGCGCATGAAGCCGGGATTCGGAAACGGCACGCGATAGATCACATTCCTTTCGAACCACGAAACCGGACGGTTTTGCGCCAGTTTGTTGACGACGGTCTCATTGCGGCGCGTATCGATCGGACCGCCCATCAGCGTCATCGATTGCGGCTGTGACTCCTCGCCGCGAGACGCCATGAGTGCAACCGCCGCAAGAACCGGAACGGCAGGCTGGCAGACAGCGATCACATGCGTTTTGGTTCCGATATACTGCATAAACTCGATGATATAATCGATGAAGCTATCAAGATCGAACCTGCCGTCGGAAAGCGGGACATTGCGGGCGTCAGCCCAGTCGGTAATGTACACATGGTGCTCGGGGAGCATCGATTCGACAGTGCCCCGGAGCAACGTCGCATAGTGCCCGGAGAGTGGCGCAACGATCAGCACATGGGGATCGTCGCGATAGCCGGTCGCACTTTCATCGCGTTCGAAGTACAAGAGATCGCAAAATGGCTTCGAGAGTATCTTTTTTTGCCGTACCGGCACCGTCAGACCGAAGATATTTGTCGAGGTAATCTCGAATTCCGGCTTGCCATAACGGCGTGTAACGTTCTCGAACACTTCGCAGCCTGCTGCTATCATGCGCGGCATGAGATAATCGCGATAGGGATTGAGAGGCGATTGCAGCTGCATTTTGAGAGCGTTCGCTGACCAGCGGATAGGGGCGGCGGCAATGTGCGCCAGCTCATATGTGTGATAATTCATGAACACATCCCTATCTCAGCAAGGCTCGTATATCAGTAAATATGGGCCAGCTTTTGCTGCATCGCAACATCATTTATGCATCACCGTATACAATAGTCGAACGGATTTGTGCAGCTGGCAACCGATACGAAGGACTTAGACTGGTTCTCATTGATGAGAACCTATTGCGTTCAAGCGCCACGCAGGCTTTCCCTCGCACCGGCTCGGGCGCGCGGTTGCGCTTGCCAAGTCCCGATG
>CAYOUP010000301.1:0-4443 GCA_964407125.1 uncultured Hyphomicrobiaceae bacterium
TAATTGCGCTCCAGCCGGATCACCTTCGCGCCCGGAAAGTCCGCCTCGAAGCGTAGAATATTATCTACTTCCGCGCCGCGCCAGCCATAGATCGACTGGTCGTCGTCACCGACACAGCAGACATTGTGGCTGCCCTGAGCCAGCAGGCGGAGCCATAAATATTGTGCGACGTTGGTGTCCTGATACTCGTCCACGAGAATAAAACGGAAACGGTTATGGAAGCTTTTCAGGATTTCCGGATTTTCGGTGAACAGACGGATATTCTCCAGGAGCAAATCGCCGAAATCGGCCGCATTCAGCTCTTTCAGCCGCTTCTGATAAGCCTCGTAAAGCTCCGCCCCCTTGCCGTTTGCGAATGCGAAGGCTTCACCCGCCGACACCTTGTCCGGCATCAGCCCGCGATTCTTCCAGCTGTCGATCAGACCCGCCAGATGCCTTGGCGTCCAGCGTTTGACATCGAGACGGTCAGCCTCGATGACCTGTTTCAAAAGGCGAAGCTGGTCATCCGTATCCAGCACGGTGAAGGACGGCTGCAAGCCGACAAGTTCGGCGTGATAGCGCAGAATGCGCGCGCCGATGGAGTGAAACGTGCCGAGCCACGGCATGCCCT
Organism: uncultured Hyphomicrobiaceae bacterium; assembly: GCA_964407125.1. GTDB lineage: Bacteria > Pseudomonadota > Alphaproteobacteria > Rhizobiales > Rhodomicrobiaceae > JAHQVI01. Next base: position 611 of record CAYOUP010000301.1, read on the forward strand.
CGACCGCGCCGCCGACAAGCTGGCCGACACGCTCCTTCATTTCACGCGCAGCCTTGTTCGTGAAGGTTACCGCCAGGATCTGGGACGCAAAGGCACGGCGCGTTGCAAGAATATGTGCAATACGGGTCGTCAGAACGCGCGTCTTGCCGGTTCCTGCACCCGCGAGCACTAGCAAAGGCCCGTCAAGCGTTTCGACTGCCTCACGCTGTTCCGGATTGAGACCGGACAGGTAGGGCGGCGCGGCCATGGCCCGTTGCGACAGCGGAACCGGCGGCGTGGCGCTTTGTGCCGTGTCCTCGGGGCGTGGCGTCTCTGATTTGCCCGGCACGGAAGGCCCGGCTTCAAGCATTTGCTTACGACTCGCTTTCATGGCGCAACTATATCACGACCTCCCCGGAGATTGACCATCCTTGCGCAGCATCCACATTGTTTCTCTTCGCCTGACAAATTCTTTCTATACAATATCGGTCTTGTCGAATTCATGCCACGCTCTCACCACGATGCAGGGATAGATGAAAAAGTGCAGGCGGAGCTGATTCGCTGCCGCCGCGCGATTTGGGGATCGCAAGGGGAATGGAGTTAAGTGCGTTTAAAAAGGGCACGGCAATTCAATTGCCAATAAAGACCATCAATCGCCAATACGTGGAGTATGGCCGGACACTCGGACCGGCCAGCAGTATTGCGTCGATAATGTACATTCGAACGTAGCTTATCAGGGAATACCTATGTCAAGCAGTTGCAGGATAACATTTGATGGCAAGACAGTTCAGGCAAAACGTGGCGAGAAGGTTCTGGATGCCGCACTCCGCGGCGGAATCGATCTGCCTTACGATTGCCGCGCGGGTCATTGCGGCACATGCATCGTCAAGCTGACGACCGGTCAGGTCCAGGGAGGCGGAGGCGCTGAACCCGGCTGCATCCATGCCTGCCAGAGCCGCGTCATCGGTGACATTGCCCTGGAAGCCCGTGAGCAGCCACGTCAGAAGACAGTGCGAGGCGTCGTCGCTTCCGTCAGGAACCTTTCCGCCGAGGTGGTTGAGCTTGAAATCCGTACCGCTCAGGCGCTGCCCTATCTTTCCGGCCAGTATGCCCAGCTTCGTTTTGCAGGGTTTCCGTCACGGCCATACAGCCTGACCCATCCATTGCGCGGGCAGCATAATCCACGATCATTATGGTTCCATATCCGCCGCGTTCCGGGGGGACGGATTTCTCCCGAACTGGGCCGCAGAATCGTGCCCGGATTCCGGCTGACCGTGACCGGACCTTTTGGATCGGCCTATTTCCGGCCCAATCTGGAAAACCGCATGATCCTTGTCAGCACCGGAACCGGCTTTGCGCCGATCTGGTCGATCATCGCCAGTGCGCTTCATGAAAATCCGAACCGCCTGATCATGCTGATCGTCGGGGGAAGCAACCTGGATGCACTTTATATGGGGCCTGCGCTCGGCCGTCTGAAGAAATTCCCGAATGTCCGCATCCTCCCGGTATGCAGCGCGCCAAATATCCCATACAAGGCCATCCGGCCAGGACGCCCCACACAATATATACCGCGTCTCTACTCAAGCGATGTCGTTTATACGTGCGGCGTCCCGGCCATGGTAGAGGATATTAGAAAGATCGCGGCAAAGGCCGGTGCGGTCTGTTACGCAGATCCGTTCGTGCCAAGTAACGATCGGGAGCAGGAAAGTACCATGGCGAAAGCACTGTCCTGGCTGCCTCTGCCGAACACTGTTGCACGCCGCAAGATGGCACGCGTCGCCCTGCCGTCCCGAAACATGTCTGCCGGACAGCGATCCTCAGTTGCAAGAGCTGCCGTATAGGCCATTCAATAATTTTGCCAGTCGAGTTCATGACACCTATGCCTCTTCACCAGATCCATCGGAGTATCGGACTGATCGTTTTATCACTCTGGATGGCCAGCGCGCCTCCAGCCACCGCCGCAGACCCATCGAAGGTCGAGGGGCCCAATGCCTGCGCTGAGTGCCACGAGGAAGAAGCCAAAGCCTGGAAGCAGTCTCATCACTTCAAGACGTTCCGCGAAATGCCCCGCCGCAAGGAAGGGAAGGAAATAGCAAAACGCATGGGCATACGCCGGATCAAATCGGAAGGCCTTTGCCTGAATTGCCATTTTACCGTTCAGCAGGTCGGCAATCGCAAGCCGAAACCGGTTGCAGGCATTTCATGCGAGTCCTGTCACAGTGGAGGCAAGGAATGGATCAAGCTCCACAGCGGATTCAGCGGCAAGACCGAGCAATCCGAGAGTAAAGCGGAAGAAGCTGCTCGCTGGCAGCAGGCTGAAAGCAAGGGCATGATCCGGCCGGCCCGGATCTATCAGCTAGCGAAGAACTGTTATAGCTGCCATGTCGTCCCTCAAGAAGATCTCGTCAATGTTGGCGGCCATACGATAGGCAGTCCATTCGAGCTGGTCTCCTGGTCACAAGGCGAGGTTCGCCACAATACCTGGTATTCCAAGGGCAAGAACGAGGAAGCGACGGCGGCCCGCAAACGTATACTCTATGTCGTCGGGCTCTCGGTCGAAATTGAAACGGCCCTGCGCGCCATAGCAAAGGCAAACGTGCGCAAGCTCTATGCGTTCCAGATGGCGGAACGGGCCGACGCGGCCCGCAAGAAGCTCGCCAAGGCAGCCCAGGCCGTACCCGGCGTGCCGGAACTGGCGAAAATCGTCCAGTACAGCCATGCGGCCGGCCTGAAGCTGAAAAATGAAGCTGCCCTGACCGCAGCGGCTGATGGCGTCTCAAAGGAAATCCAGAGCATCACCACAAAGTATGACGGAACAAATCTTGCCGCAATCGACGGCTTGATCCCCGGCCCCGACGCCTATATGGGAAAGGCGCGGTAATAGAGAGAAAGGGGCCCCGCAAAACCGGGGTAGGATTTTGTGACAATTGCCAATGAACCGTTTGCGGGAGCAAGCGACCCTAAAACGCGCATCGTCAGGGCGAAGCCGCCCATTGGCGGCAAGGTCGTTTTTGCCTGTTTCATTGTCGCAGTGTCCCTCGTCCTGCTTTATCTGGTCTGGGTCTATAAAACCGCGCTTCGGGACAGCAATTTTTTCGATGGCTGGCTGCTCGCGAGTGCGATTGTGCTGCAAATCTGGTTTCATGCGCGCCGCAGCCTTCTGACGGGCTCTTCGCAGTCGAACAAGAGATGGTTATGGATTCATATATTCACCGGCTATGTTATCCTCGCGTTGTTCCTGTCCCATACCAATTTCTCCCTGCCCGACAGCATCCACGAATGGGCGATGTGGCTTAGCCTGGTGCTTGTTTCGCTAAGCGGCATTTTTGGAACCTATCTGAGATGGGGCACTCAGGCGAAACTGCGCGGGCAGGATGAACTCAGCCCGGAGCGAGCAAAAAAGCGGCGTGCCGAGCTCGCCGCAACCGCGCGCAAACTGTCAAAAAGCGAACAGGATGCACCTGAATTACCGCTGCCGACCGCCCCTTATCAGGCGTGGCTTGAGGATTTCTACGCAACCACGCTCCGGCCCTTTCTGGAGCGTCCGCAGAATTTTTTCAGCCACATGGTCGGTTCGCAACGCCACATCAAACGAATGCTGGAAGAGATCGAGGGGCTTAACCACTATCTCAACCAGGATGGACGCGTGAAACTCAATACCATGAAGCAGCTTGTGCTTGAGAAGGACCGGCTCGATTTCGCTCTGGTGCAGATGCGCCTGTCGAAAATCTGGCTTCTGGTGCATCTTCCACTGACTTACGGCCTTTTCGTTCTCGCCGTGCTGCATGTCATTGTCGTTTACGCCTTTGCTTCGGGGGTCTGGTAGAATGAGCCGTGCGAAACGCCCCGAAAAG
>CAYOUP010000302.1:0-4404 GCA_964407125.1 uncultured Hyphomicrobiaceae bacterium
ACTACGTGTGTTATCGATATTAGCCAACCGTTACAATTGGGCCAAATATTCGTGATAAATATAGACGCCAGCAACACCAGAAAGCTTTGTGCTACTAGGATTTACAATGAGTGCGGTTAGTTGAAGGGAAACATTCAAGGAAGCTAACCTCGTTCCTACGGTTCTTGTAAAGGGTCCAACCGGTGACACCGCTAAGTTGATCCAACTTAGGCGCTTGGCGACGCCGCCCCCCGGTCGGTAGCAGCACCTCGGTGTCACGCTGCAGCGACAGGGACGAGCGTTGGCTGCTGACCCCCTCGAGCCTCGTGCTAGGTGCGGGTCGAGCCGCCCCATCTCGATCAGCAAATACTCCGATATTTTTTGTAGAGTCGGGGGAGGGTGGCTGCCTGAGGAGGACTCGAATGAAAAAGCGCAAGCCATACAGAAAGGTGCCGAAATCCACGCCGCACTACGAAGGCCTCGAACCATACGAGTTCGGTCACCTGGAGGCACGCGATGCGATGCAACACGGTCAGCCGAAGCCGGTCGGGCATTATCTCCGGGAGGTAGCGGATATCCTCGAACTGATCGCTAACCGCCTCGACCCTGGTGATGGCGCGCATACAGGGCCACGATTGAAGTTTGTCCGCAAACGTGAACCCAGAAGCAAGCGTCAATTCGGGACGGAAGTGCTTGAGTGGGATTCTACGCATCTCGACGTGAGGGGATGCATTGTGAGCGGAGCAGCGGAGCCGGTTGGATGGTATCTGCGAGATGTCGCCGAAGCTTTGGGTATCCTCGCCAACATCCTTGATCCGACTCCTACCGGCAAAGAGGGATGGTGCGCGAAGTTTGTCCGGAAATCGCGCGGAAGGCCTAAGGGTGGGGCGGAAAAAATGCTGGAAGACGATGGGCTCAAAGTGAAGATATGGGAGGAGGCGGGTAAAGGATTCACCAAGAAGGAATCCGCCCTTTCCGAAATAGGCCGGAAAACGGGTTGGAGTCGAGCCACGATCCTTCGAGCCATCTCGAGACGGAAGGGGCGCTAGGGCTAGAATTATTCGCCGAATATTTGAGACTCGTTTGTTGCTGCATCCCATGTTTGAACCGGCTTATACTGCTGCGAAGTTCTGATATGCTTATAAACATGGCGCAGAATAGATAACCGCAAGGAAAGGGGAAGAGAAATGCGCAAAGAGACCACACAAAGCGGCATTTTTGGTGCATACTCAAATAAATTTGTATAATAGACCCAACTCCCAGGATGGATGCTCAAGAACAAAAACGGATTAAACCTCGCGGTCTTTGGCGCGCCGAAGCCACTACCTGCATCGGCGTTTATTCGAGTTTCGCTGGTGTCTGGGCGCAAACTGGTCTGCCCTTGGTATGACTGAGCCCCTTTACCCGCCCCGTGGAATGTCGCGCGCTGAGGCAGCGAGGTGGATTGGGCTATCCGCTTCGAAATTTGATCAACTGGTAAAGGATGGTCGTATGCCAGGCCCGAAAGTTATCGACGGTCGCGTGATCTGGGACCGTTACCAACTTGACGCCGCCATAGACGAGCTGCCTGATAGGGAGCGGGCCGCCAACGATGGCGATTGGAAGGTGGCGGTGTAAGGGACAGAGAACGGGTATGCCGCGTCGATTGCCGCCGGGCTGCGTTGAGGATCGGGACCGGCACGGAAACATTCGTATTTACTATCGCGCCAAGGGCTGCCCTAAGGTCCGGCTCCGTACTACTCCATGGACACCTGAGTTCATGGCCGAATACGGCGCGGCCAAGGGCGCCACGCCGGTCAAGGGCCGTGACATTATCCCCCAAACATGGCGTTGGTTGTGTGTGCGCTATTTCGCCGAGTGTGCCGAGTACAAGCAGATGGACAGGCGCACCCAACACGTCCGGCGGCTGGTCCTGGAAGGCACCTTTGATGAGCCCATCGCACCAGGCTCGCCGCGCTTCTTCCGGGACATGCCGCTTGTGCACATGAACGCCACAGCGGTAAAGGTCCTACGCGACCGCAAGCTACATGCCCCCGAAGGTGCAAATACTCGCATCAAGGCGATTCGACAGGTGTTCAAGTGGGCCGTGCTGACGGAAGATGCCGGAGACAAGCCGCTCGCCGCGCATAACCCAGCTCTCGATGTTCCATATCTAAAAAGCAAGAATCCATCCGGCTATCACACATGGACGCTGGATCAGGTTCGACAATTCGAGGAACACCACGCGGTCGGTACGAAGGCGCGGCTCGCGCTCGCCCTGCTGCTGTGCACGGGCCAGCGGCGAAGCGATATCGTTCGCCTCGGGCGCCAACACGTGCACAATGGCAAGATCACGCTGACTCAATTCAAGGGTCGGAATCAAAGGCCAGTGCAGCTGGTCCTGCCCATCCTTCCCGAGTTGCAGCGGATTATCGATGCGTCGCCGTGCGGCGACCTGACATTTCTGGTCAATGAGTACGGACGCCCGTTCACGGATGCCGGGTTCGGCAACAAATTCCGCAAGTGGTGTAACGAGGCCGGACTACGCCATTGCACCGCGCACGGGCTCCGCAAGGCCGGTGCCACGATAGCGGCGAACAACGGCGCGACGGCGCACCAGCTGATGGCGATGTTCGGTTGGAGCACGCTGAAGATGGCCGAGCACTACACGCGCAAAGCGGATCAACAGCGGCTCGCCGAGATCGCTATGCATACGCTCATGGGCCGAGAACAAAATGGCACAGAATCGGGTCCCACTTCAGCGCGGAAAAAGTCCCACCAGCCGTAAGTTACTAAAGAATAAGCCGAATTTTTGATGGTGGTGCCCAGGGGCGGAATCGAACCACCGACACCGTGATTTTCAGTCACGTGCTCTACCAACTGAGCTACCTGGGCTTGAGCCTCGGCCTCGCCTCGCGCCGAAGCCCGGCCGTTATAGAGACGCCCCCTCCCCCTGTCCAGGGCTCAACAAGACGCAAGGGCTGCAGCCCGCAAGCCTCCTTCGCCCTCAAGGATTTTCCTCGTCCTCCTCGGCGCGCTGACGCGGCGCGGCGCGCGCTGCCCTGTCCTCCCCGTCCTCATCGGCAGCCGCGCTGCCGCCCGGGATCGCATAGCCGCCCCGCAACCAGCGCGACAGGTCGACGTCGCGGCAGCGGCCTGAGCAGAACGGCCGGTAGGCCGGCTCGGTCGGCTCCTTGCAGATGGGGCAGCGCGCAGAGCCTGCACCCTGAGGTCGATCTTTGCTCGCCATGCGTCTTGCCTCAAGGAGCCCTAGCTCGGGTCGAGCTCGGCGGCTCGCACCCAGGCGAAGTGGATCGGGAAGCCCTCGGCCGCCAGCAGCGCCACGACCTCTGTCAGCGGCAACCCGACGACGCTCGTATAGGAGCCGATGAGCTTCTGCACGAAGCAACCGGCGAGGCCTTGGACGGCATACCCGCCTGCCTTGCCGCGCCATTCGCGGGAGGCAATATAAGCCTCGATCTCCTCACGCGACAGATGCTTGAAGCGCACGCGCGTGTCGACGATCTTGTGGCGCACGCGGTCGTCAGGCGTGATCAGACAGATGCTGGTCAGGACGCGATGCGCGCGCCCCGACAACAGCTCGAGGCAATGCGCCGCGTCCTCTATGTTGGACGGCTTCATGAGAATGCGCCGGCCGAGCGCCACGACAGTGTCGGCCGCTAGCACGTAGGCGCCGGCGATGTCGCGGTCGTTGGCGATCTGATCGCGCGCGGCCTCCGCCTTGGCCCGTGCAAGACGCGCCGCGTACGCGCGCGGCATCTCCCCGCGCCGCGCCGACTCGTCGATCTCGGCGGGACGCAGCGCATCGGGCTCGATGCCGACTTGGGCCAAGAGCCGCAGCCGCCGCGGGCTCGCGCTCGCCAGCACGAGAGTCGGCCGCGCCGCCCCTTCCTTCTGTCCCGAGCTGGCCCTGGCAAGCTCACGGCGCAGGGTCTCCCGGCGCGGCCGGTCGGTGCGGCTGAACGCGGTCAGAAACGCTGCCTTAGCGGTCATGGTAACTCCACCTGCGAGCCTAGATCGGCGGACGTGGTCGACTTGCGCATAAAACGCACCCGTAAAGTAAGCAAGGAGCGTGGAACCTGGACCCGCCACCCGCGGCGGAAGATGCTGCGACTGGGCGGCAATGGTGTGGCACAGGGGCGGCGGTTTCAACGGCTCTGCGATTTTGCCGGGGGGTGAACGCGAGGAACCCGTGTCGGTAAGGACAATGCAAAGGCCCGGTGGCAAAAGCAAGTGGCCAATCCACCGTTGTCGTGGCACACGTATTGCACGCGAATTGCAGGTGAAATCGGGCCGGCAACGGCCCTCACAGGGTCCATCATGATTGCCAAGACCGCCATCGTTGAGCTACTCGGCCGCACCCCACTCTTTGGTCCCCTCGACGAGGCGGACCGGCGCGCTGTGGCCGACGAAATGCGCGAAGTC
>CAYOUP010000303.1:0-4380 GCA_964407125.1 uncultured Hyphomicrobiaceae bacterium
TCGTCCGCATACTGGCCATTTCGGATCTCCCTCCTCAGGCATTCGCCTCGATCGCTTCCATGTCGTCATCGGAAAAGCCGAAATGATGGCCGATTTCATGGATGAGCACATGGCGGATCACCTCCATCACCGCCTCGCCGTTACCCCGCGCAAAGCTGAGGATCGGCAGCCGATACAGAAAGATCATATCGGGACCGTAAGGTAAATCCCCAACACTTTTGAACGGCAGGCCGACGCCGTGATAGAGCCCCAGCAACTCATAAGGGTTGCGAATCCGCATCTGCCTCAATGTCGCTTCGCCGGCAAAATCCACGATCTGGATGGAGAGATTGCCGACGACCTTGCGGAATTCCTCGGGCAGAGCGTCCCACACCTCCTGCGCGACGGTTTCGAACTCTTCCTGTGTCTCAGGCTGTAACGGTATCATTGGCAGATCCCATATTCATGAACAGGAGATAGGTGCGCCGCAACCGGGTTCAATCTGCGTAAGCAGTTGCTCTCCAAGCCATCCTTTCATCCTGAAGGTTTTTGAACCGATACCTCCCCCGACGCGACCAAAAAGCGGGGCCGTCACACGGGCGGCGTGCGAAAAGGAGATGTGAGATGAAAAAAGTGGCGATGCTGTTTGCAATGGCCTTGGTTTTTGGAATTGGCCTGTTTCAGGCGGATGCGCCGCAGCCGGGCATCAGCCAGGCGTCTGCGAAATATTGCTTCAAGGGCGGACAGGTTTACGGAAAGGTCGCAAGTGGCGTCCGCAAATCGAAGGCAAAAGAGCGCGCACGCAAGAAATGGCGGGATTACGCGGTCAAGTTGATGGGCACAACGCGCGTCGGCTGGGACTGGGCCGAATATCGCGGCTATTCCTGCGACAAGAAAGGCATCTGGTACTGCCGTGCCATCGCGACGCCCTGCCTGTGATCTTCAACATCGCATCAGAACATCATGAGCGCCCCTCCGCTTATCGCGGAGGGGCTTTTAATATGGCGATTGTCAGCGTGGAGCCTGCCAAAATCCGTTTCCGGGCACATGCCCGTTCTGGGTCTCGGCGTTCCAGTTCGGAAAAGCACCGGCAAAAGTCGTGTCGAATTCATAATAATTGCAGGTCATCTCCTCGCCCACCTCGATGTCGCGGGTGGCGTAGCCTTCACTGAACGCCGTGAAGTCCGTATTCGGCGTTTCGCTGTGGTTCATATAGCGGCCATTATCCAGTTCGACATAGAGCAGGTCGCTATTTTCGAAGTCAGGAAAGGAATATCTTTCGACGAATTCCCTTATATGTTCGGGGAGGTCCGCAAGGGCGTTGCGGGAGAAGGTGGCAATAAAGGCCGGATTGAGTTTCCAGATAAGAGTTCCAGCCGGGATGAATTGTTCAGCGTAAACACCCAGTCCTTCGATCGGGCTTTGAGCAACATGAGAACGGACGAGCATCATTGTCCAATAATTCCTCACAAGGGTTCAGGATTGAGATCAGACATTTCACTTTGAGTCATAGTCTTATCTTTCACTAATTTGTTCTTGCCTCATTCATCACATTATCATCACAATTTATTAGTCTTAATGAAACTAAATTACTTATTTACTTCATATTTGGATGCCATTTTATTTATATTTTCCAGTATCTCCTTCCGGTCGTTTTGAATTCTGCGTTGTTACACTCAAAGCAGACTCCAAAAAATGGCCACCGTTATTCCGGGATAGAGTTTGTGTAAAGAAAAAAATGAAGTTTTCCAGCGATGTGCCTATGAGCCGCCGGGAACCGCCCAAATCGCCGGAAATCCGTAAAACCACGCATTCCTCGCCTTGCTCGCTGCGCTATTCTGTGTCCCGGCCTTACGGTGCAATCGTTGGTCCTGGGGTGTTGAGGTGGTCATGAAAAGGGTTTTTGGTGCGCTTGCGACGCTGGTGTGGGGCTTAACGCCGGCTTCAGCGGCAGAATGCAGGCGGGTCGTCGAGCCGACCGTCATCGCCGTGGTGGCGCATGGCGACATCTTCGTGCGCAAAGCCGCTCGCGGCATGACCTTCCGCGCGGAAAGCTGCAAGACGAAAATCGGCGGAAGTCTTTATTGCCGCATGGCCCGCTACCGCCAACCGGTGGTCTATCTGAAACACGCCGACGCCTCGGGCCACGAATATACCGCCTTCTGGGGCAAGGACTGCAAATAGCGGCGTCTCCGCGTCGTCATGCCCGTTCGTACTTCTTGGTATCCGGCAGCGCAGATGCTATCTGCATTGAATGCACGAACACGATCACAGCCATAGCCACACACAAAACGCCAGCGAAACGCGCATCGGCATTGCCGCCCTGCTGACCAGCGCCTTCATGCTCGCCGAGCTGACCGGCGGCGTCATCTCCGGCTCGCTGGCGCTTCTTGCCGATGCGGGCCATATGCTCACCGACTTCGCCAGCCTCGCGCTCGCCTGGTATGGCTTCCGCCTCGCGCGGCGGCCCGCGGACTGGAAGCGCACCTATGGCTATGAACGCTTTTCGATCCTCGTCGCTTTCGCCAACGGGCTGGCGCTGTTCGCAATTGCCGCGTGGATCGTCGTCGAGGCGTGGCACCGGCTGAGCGAGCCTGCCGCGATCCTTGGCGGCGTGATGTTCTGGATCGCGCTTGGCGGCCTCGCGGTCAATATCGGCTCGTTTTTCGTCCTCAATGGCGGCGATCGCAACAATCTCAACATGCGCGCCGCTACACTTCACGTCATGGGCGACCTGCTCGGCTCGGTCGCGGCGATCATTGCCGCAATCATCATCATGCTGACCGGCTGGACGCCGATCGACCCGCTGCTCTCCGTGCTCGTCGCGCTGATTATCCTGCGCTCGGCCTGGCGCGTCGTCGCCGACAGCGGCCACATCCTGCTCGAAGGCGCGCCGTCAGGGTTGGACAACCGCGAGATCGCGCAGGACCTCGTCGCATCGATTCCCGGCATCGAGGACGTTCATCACATTCACGCCTGGTCGATCACGCAGGAACGCCCGATGGTCACGATGCATGTCCGGGTTGGCGATGCGGGACAGCCGGAGCAGATCGTGGTGGCAGTCAAGCGGCGGTTGATGGAACGCTTCGGCGTCGAGCACGCGACCGTGGAGATCGAGTTCGGCGCGTGTGCCGATGACGAGGATATGCCGTCACACAAGGCCGCGCATGGATAATCACGCCCTTGTGATCAGGCGCATTTGATTGTTTTTCAGGACTTTCGGCCAATTTTCAGGCCGACAGGACGGGCTATGGTCCCGCTGCTCCATGCCGCACTTGCCCTTGTCGGAGGCGTTTACAATATGTCAGCGGTTGAGGCCCTATTTTTAGGAAGTAATGCAAGCTGGAGACGGGCATGCAAAAATATTCAAAATTGATGATCGTTCTTCACTGGGCCACCGCCCTGCTGATTCTGGCCGCCTATTTTACCGGCGAAGGCGGCCGGAGCACCCGTCTCGATCCGCCCACCCTGCATTTCCTTCTCGGGCTGTCAGTGCTGGTTCTGCTCGTGCCGCGGCTGATTTCCAGGCTGTTTGGCGGAGCGCCGCCTGCAATTTCGCATGGCCGGCTCATGGATATCGGAGCTAAGATCGGTCATGGCTTACTCTATCTATTGATGATCGCCCTGCCGCTGTCGGGCTGGTACGCAGCCTCGGAGTTGGGCGTCACGATCGATCTTTATGGCCTGGTTCTGCCGCCCCTCACCGCGCCGGTCGAGGGTCGTCCCGGCCTGATCGCCGATTTTCACGAGACCGGCGGTAGCCTCATCCTGATCCTCGCCGGGGTACACGCGCTGATGGCGCTCTGGCATCATTTCGTGCTGCGCGACGGGACGCTGACCCGGATGAGCCCGGCTTGAGGCGATAGAGTGCGGAAGCGGGATGAGCGTCGCCGCTTCCTGCATAACACCCAGGGGCATACGCCTCTGGATCACTGCGGAACAGCCCCGAAGCACAGCAATTGCCACAGCCCCCTCACCCGGAATGCTACGCATTCCGCCCTCTCCCGCGAAGGGGAGAGGGCCGTTTTACAGCACAACTTGAGTCTTAAAATTAGCACTGCATTTGCCGCTTATTCGCCCTCTCCCCCGGCGGGAGAGGGCGGCGCGCAGCGCCGGGTGAGGGGGGCTCCGCATTGCGCTGAATCAACGCCGGGATCCGCTTCAGGCGCCTCAACTAATCCCGCAGGCCGAGCGCGTCCCTGCGCCTGTAGACCCGCGCGCGATAGCGCTTCGCCTTGACCTCGCCGCGCGGCATGCAGACCGGGCAGTCGCATGTGTTCATCGGCCTGCCCTTCGCCCACGGCATGTAGCGCCAGCCGATCGCCTTCGGCAATGTCCGCACACGCACGATCTCGCGCGGCGCGATCCGCCGCGTGACCATGATCTCTAGCCCGCGCGGAT
>CAYOUP010000304.1:0-4378 GCA_964407125.1 uncultured Hyphomicrobiaceae bacterium
TGCCCAAACGCGGGCTTGGCGAGACGAGTTTGCGCCGCATCCATCAGTTTGCGCGCGGGGAAAGCTTGCCGTTGTTCCATGCCGCGAAAACGCTTTCGCAGACGGAAGACCTGAAGCCGCAGGCAAGAAAGCCGCTTGCCGCGCTCGTCAAATCCTTCGAGCGCTGGCGCGGTCTGCTCGACAGCATGCCGCATACGGAAGTCGCGCAGATCATGCTGGACGAGTCCGGCTATACGGCGATGTGGCAGAACGACAAGTCACCGCAAGCCCCGACACGGCTGGAAAATTTGAAGGAACTCATCCGCTTCATGGATGAATTCGACACGCTCGGCGCGTTTCTGGAGCATGTCTCGCTCGTGATGGATGCGGATCAGGCGACTGATGGCGACCGCGTCAGTGTCATGACGCTGCATGCCGCCAAGGGGCTGGAATTCGATACGGTGTTTCTGCCCGGCTGGGAGGAAGGGCTGTTCCCGCATCAGCGCTCGCTCGACGAAAACGGCCTTGAGGGGCTGGAGGAAGAGCGCCGCCTCGCCTATGTCGGGATCACCCGCGCCAGGAAGCGCGCCAATATCTCCTTTGCGCAGAACCGCCGTGTGCATGGTCTGTGGCAGACGGCGATGCCCTCGCGCTTCGTTGATGAACTGCCCGAAGCGCAAGTCGACGTTATCCAGGACACCGGCGGTATGGGGCAATATGGCCACGGTCCGGGATTTTCCGATGTCTGGTCGACCGGGAAGATGAGCGGTGGCTACTCCAGTCCTGGCTGGCAGCGGGCGCAAAGCTATTACCAGGCACAGCAATCGGCGGGCCAGAGCCGCAATGCGCCGCCAACCATCGAAGGCGAGCTTGTTGCCTCAAGCGCGGACGATACAACGGGTTACGAGATGGGCGAGCGCATTTTCCACGACAAATTCGGCTATGGACATATTGCCGGGATTGATGGAAATAAGCTGACAGTGGATTTCGAGAAAGCGGGCCGGAAACGCGTCGTTGCGTCTTTCGTCTCACGTCCCTAGTGGGTCAAACCTGGCATTTGAGTCCCTGTGCCTTAAACGCCACGGCACATTAACGATTTCAAATGTCAGGTCAATTTGATCCATCAGCAAAAAAACGACGTGGTTCGAAGCGTTAGATTCGAACCACTAGTGGAGCGAATTTGAAATTTGAGTCCCGGTAACGGCCAGGCTCGTGCTCAAATGTCAAATTCAAAAGCTTCACTCGCCTTTGGGTTTCCGCATCGCGGCTTTCATAATATTATGCACCGCATGATCATTTGCAGTTCATTTTTGCACGCCAATAGTTCCGCCCCTTAGCGGCGCAGGAATCAAGACTGACGTTGGAGTAATTTCATGAATGAGGCGAGCCCGGTCCTGATCGACGCACCCGTGTCTGTGGAGTCAACTTTTATTCCGATTTCGAGGGATGACGTGATCAGGGAACTTGTCAGCGAAAAGCTCTGGACCAATCCGGATGAGCGCGCGAACGTTATATCGGTTCTCCATATGATCGGGATGCTGCGCCAGCATCAGTCCGCCGAAACGCTGAACCGGCTCACCGACCTCTACGATCCTTTCAATCCGGATGATGAGACCATCAATCTTGTCGAAGCCACCGAGATGGAACGGCTGGAGAAACGGCGCATCTTCAACGCCAAGATGAAGGAACTCGTCACCAGCGCGAATTTCCATGACATCGGCCCCGACGAGATGGCCGAAATTTTCGAGAAGGCTTCACCGGACGGCGTGCATGTCGAGGTCGAATTCGAGGAATATGAGCTCTGCCTGATGTTCCATCGCGGCGAGACCAAAATTCAGAAGCAAAAGCGCGATATCCGGAAGCTGTTTCTCAAGCACACCACGTTTGAGGTTGATCTCTACAAACGTCTTTTCGTGGCGATCAAGTTCAAGACGGAGGAACAACGCATTGCGGAATTGAAACAGGAAGGTCTCGACGACAAGGCGGCGCACAAGAAACTGAAGAAAATGCGCAAAATGCTGCCGCCTGCTTTCTCCAGCGATCACATCTACGTCAAGATATTCAAGAATATCCCGAAATATGATGTGGAGATGCTGTTCCCGAACCTTCGCGTGAAGATGAAATACCGGGACAAGCTGCAACTCGGCGGCAGTGCTCTGTTCGGAACATTCACCTGGGTGGTTGGAACCGCGTCCAAATTGCTTGTCGCCGTGGCGCTATCGCCGATCGTGCTGGCAGGTACGCTGATTACAGGCGTTGGCGGCATCATGTACGCCCAGGTCCGTAATATTTTTGTCACGCGCGACCGCTACCGGATGCAGCTTGCCCAGAGCCTCTATTTCCAGAATATCGCAAATAATCAGGCCGCTTTGGCGCTGATGGTCGATGAGGCGGAGGAAGAGGACGTCAAGGAAGAGGCGCTGCTCTATGTGCATCTGTGCCAGATGCCGGTGCATGAGTCTCAGCTCGAAAATCTCCGCATACGCATCAATGCTTTCCTCTTCAAGAACTTCAGGACCGACGTCAATTTCGACATAACGGATGCGCTGGACAGGCTGATGGCGCGGGGGCTGGTCAGAAGATCGTCTTCGGGCGAATTGTGGGTCATGCCGCCGGACGAAGCCGTGTCGTTTCTCAAAATGGCATGGTCGCGCTTGGCCAACATGCATTAGAGATGGTTATTCACAAGGCGATGATAGAGGCGTCGAGGGAAGACGCCGAAATGCTTGCGCTGTTATTCAGCGAAATGCTCGATCCGGCTCCGGCTGTCAGTACCGAGGAATTCGGCGATAGCTGGCTGGTCGAGCTGTATTTCGACGGTGAGCTGCCCGATGTGGTGGCGCTGGAGGCTGTCGGCGAGGCGGCCGGCGATGCGAATGCCTTTCGCTCGCTGGAGTTCGAGGTGCTCCCGGACAGGAATTGGGTCGAGATCACCCAGCGCGGGCTGCATCCGGTTCAGGCAGGGCGCTTTTATGTGCATGGCAGCCACGACCGCGCTCGGGCCAGTTCGCGCGCCTATGCCATCGAGATCGACGCCGGGCAGGCTTTCGGCACGGCGCATCACGGGACGACGCGCGGTTGCTTGACGATGATTGACCGGCTGGCGAAAGCCGGGCGCTACGCCTCGGTGCTCGATCTGGGAACCGGGTCCGGCATTTTGGCCATCGCGGCTGTGAAGTCGCTGACGTATAATGTGCTGGCTGCGGATATTGATCCGCTTGCGGTCCGGGTGGCTGCGGAAAATGTAATTCTGAATGGCGTTTCGGGCCGGGTTCATACCGTCTGCGCCTCGCGTCTCGATCAAGCCGCCATACGCGAGCGTGCACCGTTTCCGCTGATTATCGCGAATATTCTCGCAGGGCCGCTGATCGAACTGGCGCCGGACATGCGGCGGGCCGTTGCGGATGGTGGGCAGCTGATCCTGTCAGGACTTTTGGATCATCAGGCGCAAATGGTCAGCGCATCTTATATGGCCCATGGCTTCGTCAAGCGCGGACAGCTTTCCATCGATGGCTGGTCCACATTGCTGCTTAGGTATAGAGGCTGATGGGCGTTGGCCAGAGCGGGGTCAGTTCTAACGGAAACATTTTCTTGCCGTCATTGCGAGGCCGAAGACCGAAGCAATCCAGCATCTGACCTCGAAATTTACCGCTGGGTTGCTTCGCTGTGCTCACAATGACGGGAAAGTTTTCGTGTGGAAGTGATCCCAATAGTAAAAGGCCCGCCGATTTGGCGGACCTCCTTATTTGTTGGCTGTGTCAGCCGGATTAGTAGTCCATGCCACCCGGCATTTGCGGCATTGCCGGTGCATCTTTCTTCGGCTTTTCGGCAATCATGGCTTCCGTCGTGATCAACAGGCCGGCAATGGACGCCGCGTCCTGAAGCGCTGAACGGACAACCTTGGCCGGGTCGATAACGCCCTGGCTGACGAGATCGCCATATTCACCAGACTGTGCGTTGAAGCCGAAATTGTAGTTATCGTTTTCCAGGATCTTGCCAGCAATGACCGCGCCGTCTTCACCTGCGTTTTCGGCGATGATGCGCGCCGGGGTCTGGATCGCCTTGCGGACGATATTGATGCCGGCTTTCTGGTCTTCATTGGCATATTTCAGCTTTTCAAGCACCTTGATCGCGCGAAGCAGGGCAACGCCGCCACCCGGTACGATACCTTCTTCAACGGCAGCGCGAGTTGCGTTCAGAGCGTCATCGACACGGTCCTTGCGCTCTTTCACTTCAACTTCGGTTGCACCGCCGACACGGAGAACGGCAACACCGCCGGCGAGCTTCGCCAGACGCTCCTGAAGCTTTTCGCGGTCATAGTCGGAGGTGGTTTCCTCGATCTGCTGCTTGATCTGGGCGACACGGGCTTCGATGTCTTTTTTCTCGCCAGCGCCATCGA
>CAYOUP010000305.1:0-4377 GCA_964407125.1 uncultured Hyphomicrobiaceae bacterium
GCGCCGGACGGCTTCCGTCAGCGCCCCGCCCTCCTCATAGCCGACATAGCCGGGAGGCGCACCAATCAGCCGGGCGACCGAGTGCTTCTCCATATATTCCGACATGTCGATGCGAACCATGGCCTGCTCGTCATTGAACAGGTAGGCCGCAAGTGCGCGCGTCAGTTCGGTCTTGCCGACACCGGTCGGACCCAGGAAGATAAACGAGCCGATTGGCCGGTTCGGATCCTGCAATCCGGCGCGCGAACGCCTGACCGCCGTCGCCACGGACCGGACAGCTTCGCTTTGGCCAATAACACGCTTGGCCAACTCGTCCTCCATATGAAGCAGCTTTTCCTTCTCGCCTTCGAGCATTTTTTCGACAGGAATGCCGGTCCAGCGCGAAACCACCCCGGCAATATCATCCGGCTTGACCTCTTCCTCCATCATCCGGCCAGTTCCGGTTTCAGCCTCGGCTTCACGGATTTTTTTCTCAAGCTCGGGGATCACACCGTAAGCAAGTTCCCCTGCCAGCATCAAATTGCCCTGGCGCTGTGCCTGTTCAAGCTCGATACGTTTGGCGTCCAGCTCTTCCTTGATTTTCTGCGTGGATGAGAGCTTGTCCTTTTCCTCGCGCCAGCGCTGTGTCAATGCGCTGGATTTCTCCTCAAGATCGGCAATTTCCTTCTGGATGCGCTCAAGCCGGTCCTTCGAGGCAGGATCGTTTTCCTTCTTCAGCGCTTCACGTTCGATCTTGAGCTGGATCAGCCGCCTGTCGAGCTCATCGAGCTCCTCGGGCTTGGAATCCACCTGCATGCGCAGACGGCTCGCCGCCTCGTCCACAAGGTCGATCGCCTTGTCGGGAAGGAAACGGTCCGTGATGTAGCGGTTCGACATCGTCGCAGCAGCGACGAGCGCGCTGTCAGTTATGCGCACACCATGATGCAGCTCGTATTTTTCCTTGAGGCCGCGAAGGATCGAGATCGTATCTTCGACGGTCGGTTCGCTGATGAACACGGGTTGGAAACGACGAGCGAGGGCTGCGTCCTTTTCAACATGCTTACGATATTCGTCGAGCGTCGTCGCACCGATACAGTGCAGCTCGCCGCGCGCAAGGGCGGGCTTCAGAAGGTTGGACGCATCCATCGAACCCTCGGCCTTGCCGGCGCCGACCAGCGTGTGCATCTCGTCGACGAACAGAATGATGCGGCCATTTTCAGCCGAGATTTCCTGCAAAACGGCCTTTAACCGCTCCTCGAACTCACCGCGATATTTCGCGCCGGCAATCAGCGCACCCATATCGAGCGCGAGCAACTTCTTGTCTTTCAGGCTTTCGGGCACATCGCCATTGACGATGCGCTGCGCCAGCCCCTCGGCAATGGCCGTCTTACCGACGCCTGGCTCGCCGATCAGAACAGGATTGTTTTTCGTGCGCCGGGACAGAACTTGAATGGCGCGGCGGATTTCCTCATCGCGTCCGATAACCGGATCGAGCTTGCCTTTGGACGCTTCCTCGGTCAGGTCGCGCGCATAGCGTTTCAAGGCGTCGTAGGACTGTTCGGCGGATGCACTGTCAGCCGTGCGCCCTTTTCTGAGATCGTTGATCGCGGCGTTGAGCGTGGTCGGTGTGACGCCAGCATCCGTCAGGATGCGGCTCGTGCCTGCTTCTTTCTCCATCGCCAAAGCAAGCAACAGGCGTTCGGCTGTTACGAAGCTATCGCCTGCCTTTTCCGCCAGCTTTTCAGCCTGATCGAAGACCTTCGCCAAAGCTGGGGCCATATAGAGCTGCTGCGCGCCGCTACCCGAAACCTTAGGCAGTTTTGAGAGCGCGTCTTCCGTTTTGGCCAACGCTTCCTGAGCGCGGCCCCCCGCACGATTGATGAGCCCGGCAGCGAGCCCTTCGGAATCATCCAGAAGCACCTTCAGCAAATGCTCAGGCGTCATGCGCTGATGATTTTCGCGCATCGCAAGCCCTTGCGCCGATTGCAGAAAGCCACGGGAGCGTTCGGTAAATTTCTCAAAATTCATGATGTTCCTCCTTGGCACGCACCCAACGCCTGAAAAGCACGCGGGAAACGCCCGAAATCAATGAAAAGAAGACCCTGATCAGGCATCTCCTGTTTCTAATATAGGATTGCGGCGAAGCTGCAAAAGAGGGCATGATCCCGATTCATCAAGAAATGATGCAAGGTTAAATATGTCTGATTTTATTACAATTTCATCGCTTTTCCGTTACCCGATCAAAGGTTTCAATCCGCAGAAACTTAGTACCGTGACTTTGTCCGAAGGCGAGACCTTTCCCTGGGACCGGGCCTATGCCATCGAAAACGGCCCGTCCGGCTTCGACCCGCTAATTCCCGCTTATTTTCCGAAAACACACTTTCTGATGCTGATGCGGAATGAAAGGCTGGCGGAACTTCAGGCTGAATACGACGAAGCATCCAAGAGCGTGACGATCCGTAAGAATGGCGAGACCGTTGTTGCGGCAAACCTCGAAATGCCCGAGGGCAGGACGCTGATCGAAGCATTCATCGCCGATTATATGCACGACGATCTGAAAGGTCCGCCACGCATTCTGTCAACACCGGGACACAGCTTTTCCGATGTGGCGGCGAAATGCGTTCATATTGTCAATCTTGAGTCGGTTCGCGAACTCGAGACACGAACGGAATGCCCGCTCAATCCGCTGCGATTCCGCGCCAATATCTATCTCAATGGGGTAGAGCCATGGGCGGAAAAACAATGGCTTGGCAAGACGCTTCGAATCGGTAACGCCGAGCTTGAAGTCTTTTCGGAAACGAAGCGATGCGCTGCGACCGATGTCGATCCTGCTACGGCGAAACGCTATACGCGAATCCCGAAAACGCTGCTCCAGTCATACGATCATTCGGAATTCGGTGTTTATGCGAAGGTGACCCAAGGCGGTACGATCAGCCTCGGTGATCGCCTCGAATTCGTTGCAAATTAAAGCCTGCTGGCGAGATGCTTCAGGCCGTTGCCTCGTCGGAGGATTGAGCCTCTGACACCGCACTGGCGGTTCTTTCCGCAACGCCGCCATTCTCGCTGCCACTAGCCGATGCGCGTGAGGTACCGTTGCCGCTCGCAGATGGATAACGGCGGCGGCGGCGGCGTGGCTGTTCGCTCTGGTCATTGCTGCTCGCGGCTTTTTCGTCCTCGGAGCCGCCATCTGTTTCAGCGGAAGGCTTCGCCTCGGCTGCTTCCAGCTTTGCAACGGGTTCAACCTTGGCCTCGGGCTGTTCCGGATTGGCAATAACCGGTTGAGGCTCGGAGCCGGGATGTGACGAAACATGCGGCTGTGGCTGGTCACGCAGATTTTGACCCGGTTCACGTTGCGGACGCTGGGAGCCATTCATTCCGTACCCGGCGTCGGCAATATTATTAGCTGCGTTCTGGACGTTGGCGGCCTGGGCTGCCATAATGATGCGATTGTAATGCTCCGCATGCTGAAGATAATTCTCAGCCATCACCCGATCGCCGGAAGACGAGGCATCGCGCGACAACGTCGAGTATTTTTCTGCAATCTGGGCAGCGGTGCCGCGGATCTTCACATCAGGACCGTTGGACTCATAGGTGCGGGAAAGCGGATTCTGTGTCTTACGGTTTCCGTTAGAACTGTTATTGCCGCTACGGCCTCTGCCGCGCCTGTTCTGTTGTCCTTGCCTCATGGGCTCCCATCTATCGTCTTATTTGGAATGCGCAATTGCGAACGCTCGCAAGTTACCGCGCGGTGGTCATCGAATTCGAATGTCTCATTCAATTCGTTTTGGCTTTTTAAGCTTGGCTTTCGCCCACTCCCTGCCAATCCGGTAAAAGGCCGGTTTGACTTTGGCGCCGATGGCTTTTCTGCCCCGCAAGCCTGATCGCAATGCAATCGTCGTCGCCGATAATTAAGCGGTCTGGATCATTCTCTTTGTAGCAGAAAATGACGCGATTTTAGCGAACGATATTGTAAAAATAGGGTCCGCGGCAAATTCAAACGGGGTGATTGCCGAGCCGACCTCTATATCGTCGTTGCTCTATCGAATCCGTATCCTAAAGCTAGCCTGATCAGGCAGAATTTCCAACACTTTTTTTGCGGACCGCAATATCGCCCTTAATCCTGTCGCTTTATGGCAACCACGCGGTTAACGCCATTAAGATCCTTATTAATCCGTTTGCATGCAATTTGGTTCCGCCAAAAGCCATCTTCAAAAATCGAAAATATCGCCTCAGCTTGCCCGGCTCCGGCTTCGAGCAGGATCCATCCGCCCGGCTTGAGACTGTGCAGACTGCCTGCAGCAATTTCCCGATAGGCATCAAGCCCGTCGCCACCGCCGTCGAGAGCCTGCAACGGATCGTACAAGCGAACCTCCGGCTCCAGCTTGCCAATCACCTCCG
>CAYOUP010000306.1:0-4362 GCA_964407125.1 uncultured Hyphomicrobiaceae bacterium
CCCCTCACCCGGAATGCTGACGCATTCCGCCCTCTCCCGCGAGGGGAGAGGGCAAACTTACGGCGAATTCAGTGTCCGGCCCTCTCCCTTGAGGGGAGAGGGCGGCGCGAAGCGCCGGGTGAGGGTGAAGGGCGGCATTTCGCAAAGTGAATAATGCAGATGAAAGAGAGCGGACATGAACCCTGTCGTGAATATTCTCGGTGAACTGGAACACGTCACGGAATACAGGTCGCCGCGCATTATCGGACGTGTGAATGACCAGTATATCAAGGTCGCAAAGCTGAAAGGTGAGTTCGTCTGGCACAAGCACGATGATGAAGACGAGTTGTTCTATATCGTGAAGGGACAGCTCACCATGCGCTATGAGGATGGTGAGGTTGTCCTTAGTGAAGGCGACTTTCACGTTGTGCCGAAAGGCGTTATGCATAATCCTCTCGCTGAAGAGGAATGCTGGATCGTCCTGATAGAGACGGTCACGACGAAACATTCCGGTGATGTCGCCTCCGAATATACCAAGTCAATCGAGGAGCAGCTTGGAGACAGGTCTGCTTAGAGCGTGGCCGTGCCGAGGCTGACCGCAGAGGGCTGACCCATAAAGAAGATGCGTCTTGATAATCTGATGACGGAGCGCGGGCTCGCGCCGACGCGGTCGCGGGCGCGCGATCTGATCAAGCGCGGCCTCGTGACGGTGGGCGGTAGGGTCGAGAAGCGCGGCGGCACCGAGGTGGCGTTCGAGGCGGAAATCACGATCGACGAGGACTGGTCCGGCTATGTCTCGCGCGGCGCGCTGAAACTGGCGGCGGCGCTCGATGATTTCGGTTTCGATTGCGAAGGCCGGACGGCGCTCGATCTGGGCGCATCGACCGGCGGCTTTACACAGACTTTGCTGCGCCGGGGCGCGCGCCAGGTTTACGCTGTCGATGTGGGACGCGCGCAGCTTCATGCCGATCTGATCGCAGATAGCCGCGTCATCAGCCTGGAAAGTACCGATGCGCGAGATCTCAACCCCGAACTGGTGCCGGAGCCGGTCGAGGCCATCGTCGCCGATCTCAGCTTCATATCGCTGAGGAAGGCGCTCCCCATCGCGCTGTCCCTTGCGGCGCCGGACTGCTGGCTCGCGGCGCTGGTCAAACCGCAATTCGAGGCCGGGCGCGAGCATGTGGCCAGGGGCGGGATCGTAAAGGACGAAGCAGCAAGGCAGCGCGCGCTGGGCGGCGTTGCGGATTTCATCGCCGCCCAGCCCGGATGGACAGTCACCGGAACCATATTGTCGCCGATCACGGGGCAGTCCGGAAACGTGGAATATCTGCTTGGAGCGCGCCGTGCGCCGTGAGTTGACGATCGAAAGGCTCGGCAGCCGGGGTGATGGTGTCGCGAAGACGGATGACGGCCCGGTCTATATTCCGTTCGCCTTGCCCGGCGAAACCGTCCTCGCCGATATCGAGGGTGAGCGAGGGAGCCTCATCGAAATCCTGCATGCGTCACCAGAGCGTCAGCCGCCAATATGCCGCCATTTCGGTGCGTGCGGCGGCTGTTCCGTTCAGCATCTGGCCATACAGCCTTATCTCGACTGGAAGCGGAACCGGATTATAGAAGCGCTCAGTCTCGAAGGCATTGCGTGCGAACCGGAGCCTGCGCGCGTGTTCGGCCCGCATACGAGACGGCGGGCGATCTTTGCCGCAGAAAAATCTGGCCGCAACGTCAGGCTCGGTTTCCGCCGCGCATCGAGCCATGACCTGATTACCATCGAAGAATGTCCGGTTCTCTTGCCGTCGCTCGAAACGGCCCTGCCGGTCATCGCCGAAGTCTTGCGGGAAATCCTGCCTGATGGCGAGGCGCGGATTCAAGCGACGATGTGCGACAACGGGCTGGATCTCAACATCGAAAATTCTGGCAAAGAACTTGGGCCAATTACGCGAGAATTAGGGAGAATTGCGGAGAATTATCGCATCGTCCGTATCACGGATGGCGATGATCCTCTGCTGACCACAGAAACACCAAAAATCACGCTTTGCGGCGCGGAAGTCGACCTGCCGCCGCAAGCTTTTCTGCAAGCCTCCGCCGAAGCGGAAGCGGCTATTGCCGAGATCGCCATAAAGGCCGCCGGAAAAGCGAAGAAGATCGCCGATCTGTTCTCCGGTCTTGGCGCGTTCACCTTCGCGCTCGCCCGAAAAGCGCAGGTCACAGCCGTCGAGATCGACAAGACCCTGCTCGGCGCGCTCGCCATTGCTGCCCGCCGCGCCAAGGGCCGCAAACCGATCACGACACTTGCCAGAAATCTCGCTTTGGAACCGCTCTCATTTATGGAGCTGAATGCTTTCGATGCGGTGCTGTTCGATCCGCCACGGGCCGGTGCGCTACCGCAGGCAAGGGCGCTGGCGAAATCGCGTGTGCCGACGGTGATCGCCGTCTCCTGCAATCCCGCGACTTTTGCCAAGGATGCGCGCGCGCTGATCGACGGCGGCTACCGGCTCAAGCAGCTGGCCCCGATCGACCAGTTCGTGTTCTCCGGTCACGTCGAACTGGTCGCTGTTTTCGGCAAACAATAAGCCCCGCCTCCGGGGGGATAGGAGGCAGGGCCCTATTTTATCTGACGGTAAAGGCGCTTACTGAACCGAAGCGGTTGCTCCGTTGGCTTCGCCTTCGATCAGGCGCTTGCCGTCGGCGCCCTTGACCTGCGCAATTTCAATCTTGCGCGGCTTCATGGCGTCGGGAATTTCACGCTTCAGATCGACATGCAGAAGGCCGTTTTCGAGCGATGCGCCGGTGACTTCAATATAGTCGGCCAGGCGGAAACGGCGCTCGAAGGTGCGTCCGGCGATACCGCGATGCAGATATTCGGTCTGCTTGTCGTCGCCGGATTTTTCACCGCGAACGGTCAGCGTGCCTTCCTTGACTTCGAGAGTCATGTCGTCATTCGAAAAGCCTGCGACGGCCATCGTGATGCGATACTCATTCTCGCCTAGGCGCTCGATATTATAGGGCGGAAAACCATTGTCGCCTTCATTCGAGGCTAGCTGCTCGATCATGTTGGCGAGATGGTCGAAACCGACAGACTGGCGATAGAGGGGAGAAAAATCAAAACGTCTCATGTCACATCCTCCTTTAGAAGCGATATGTGTACAAGCCCGCCTTCATGGCCGGGCTATCCAACGAATTTTGCACCCTTTTTCGGCGTGCAACATGGATTTAGGGAGTGCGATTTGGCCTTTCAAGTCCTCTGTATATTCAAAAATTCCAAATCTTGGCCTTGATGAATGCTGCCGGAGCGCCGCAACCGCTTGAGCCTTGCTCACGCCGGATATAAGGTGCGGCCATCAGCGAGTCGGGAAGGACACTTGCGCCGATGGATCTTGTGGGAATTGCAAGAAATCCTGTGCCCAGCGGCGCAGTGCCCGGCAGTTTCGTTGCCCGGGACGGAAGAGTTATCCGCTATGCGCTCTGGCCGCGCACGGCCGACAAACGGCTCGGCACAGTCTGTCTTTTCGGCGGGCGCGGCGAATTTATCGAGAAATATTTCGAGACGATCAGCGATCTGCGCAGGCGCGGCTTTGCCGTTGCGACGATGGACTGGCGTGGGCAGGGCGGTTCGGAACGGCTGCTGAAAAATCCACATAAGGGGCATGTGGAGGATTTTCGCGATTACGATCACGATCTCGGCCAGTTCATGAGCGAAATCGTGCTGCCGGATTGTCCGGCACCGTTTTACGGCATGGCACACTCGATGGGCGGGCATATCCTGCTGCGCTCGGCGCGCACCAAGGTTTGCTGGTTCGACCGAATCATTGTCAGCGCACCAATGATTGACGTCTATCGTGAACTGGCCGTCAAACCGTTCCTGCGTGCGATGATCGAGATGTTCGTTTTGCTTGGTCTTGGCGATCTCTATGTTCCGGGCGGGCGCGGGATGCCGTCCGAGCTGATCCCGTTCGAGGAGAATGAATGCACCAGCGACCGGCTGCGCAATGACCGTATCCGTGACGTGTTGAAGGCCGCGCCGGAACTCGGCCTCGGCTCTCCGACGCTGGGTTGGGTCCAGGCGGCGGCGCGGTCGATCATGATGCTCAATGGCTTCGGCTTTGCCGCCTCGGTCCGGATACCCGTGCTGATCGTCGCGGGCGGCAATGAAACAGTCGTATCCATGCGGGCGATGGAAAATTTCGCGGCGCAGGTGAAGAACTGCAAGCTGCTCGTCATAGCCGGGGCGAAACACGAGCTTTTACAGGAGCGCGACGCCTTGCGGGACCAGTTCTGGGCCGCGTTCGATGCTTATGTGCCGGGGTCGAACCGCACGATGAGCGAAAGCCATATCGGTCTTTAGTATATCGTCACCACAAAAATATTTTCCTGTTTCGTTCTTAT
>CAYOUP010000307.1:0-4318 GCA_964407125.1 uncultured Hyphomicrobiaceae bacterium
AGCTTGCAAAAGTGATAGCTCAAGAGAGCGGATATTCATCCACGAATATCGGAATTCGATAGGCTGCTGACGTCAGCTTTTAACACCAGACGACCCTGAACCCGTTACCACCACCACTGGTATTACGTCATCCAATCGCCTTGATGATCTTCCCTGGGGCATTAAGCGGCAGACGCTTCAGCATTTGTGCGGCGGTCAGGCCGGTCACCGGGTGGTGCCAGTATGGCGCGATATCGATAATCGGCTGCAGCACAAAAGGGCGCTGCGCAATTCCACGATGCGGTAATACGAGCCTGCTTGTATAATGTGTAAAATCGCCGCGGCCACCTTTAACGTAATTTAACGAAAGTCCTTTGTAATCAATGATATCGAGATCAATTATGCGCGCAGTCCACCTTTTCGCAGGCTTGCGCCCTGCAATTGCCTCGATTTTTTTTATCACTGTCAGCAGGTTGTAGGGTGAAATGGAGGTCTGGACCGAGATCGCCGAATTTGTAAAGGCGGGCTGGTCGGTTACGCCATAGGGTTCAGTCAGGTAGAAACGCGATCTGTCGAGGATTCTGATATTGAATGATCTAAGCAGGTGATAGGCTAACAAGATGGCTTGCGAACTAAATTCGCTGCCCCCAGTTACATTAGAACCTAGACTTATGATAACCATATAAGACTCGATATATCGAGGTTATTGAAGCAATTACCCTCATGGGGCATGGGGGATACGGAAGGCAGGCGCATTACAGCTATTTCGCTGAAGCTGAGCTTTCCACGGAAGGATCAAATGTCAATGAATTTTTACCCGTCCGAACGGATGGCTCTGTTTATCGATGGCGCAAACCTATACGCCACCGCTAAATCACTTGGGTTCGATATAGACTATAAACGTCTTTTGGCTTTATTCCAGTCCGAAGGTCGGCTTTTGCGCGCATTATATTATACTGCATTAGCCGAAGATCAGGAATATTCCTCGATCCGTCCACTGATCGACTGGCTCGATTATAACGGTTACTCCATGGTTACAAAGCCGACCAAGGAATTCACCGATGCGTCGGGACGCAAGAAGATCAAAGGCAATATGGACATCGAACTGACCGTCGATGCAATGGAGCTCTCCGAGCATCTCGACCATATTGTGCTGTTCTCTGGCGATGGCGATTTCCGCTCCCTCGTTCAGGCGCTTCAACAGAGGGGCAAACGCGTAAGCGTGGTGTCCACGATGAACACACAGCCGCCGATGGTCTCGGACGAGTTACGCCGGCAGGCTGACCAGTTCGTAGATCTGGCCGATCTGGAAGAGAAAATCTGCCGTGTCGGTGGTGAAAACCATAGTCGCGACCGTGGCTCTTCGCCGGCGCCAAGTTTCGGCGATGTCGGTAGCGATTTCGTAGACGCTTAAGCGTTTCCTCTATTAAATCGCATTGTCGAGGGACGCCGTAGCGCGGACATCGGCATAAAAATTGTTCTGCTTTTTCCTTGAGCCGGAAGTGCAATCATGGCCTTCCGGTTGTTTTTTTTCTCCGCCAGGTGCTATAGCCGCCTGATAATCAACAAACAAAATTTCAGATGATTGCCGAACCCCAGCACAATTGCCTGCTTTGCCCGCGCCTCACATCGTTTCGGGAGGAAAACCGCGCAGCCTATCCCGATTGGTTCAACGCGCCCGTACCATCCTTTGGATCATCCGACGCAAGGCTGTTGATCGTCGGTCTCGCTCCGGGGCTGAAGGGGGCAAACAGGACCGGGCGGCCGTTCACAGGGGACTATGCCGGCCTGCTCCTTTACAAGATGCTCCTCAAATACAGTTTCGCGACCGGCACCTATGAAGAGCGTGCCGATGACGGGCTCATGCTTCAAGATTGCATGATCACGAATGCCGTGCGCTGTGTCCCGCCTGCTAACAAGCCGGAGAGCCGTGAAATCAATATATGCCGCCAGTTTCTATCGGGAAGAATTTCAGCATTGCCTCGATTGGCGGCAATTGTCGTTCTTGGGCGCATAGCGCATGATTCCACGATCAAAGCTTTCGGATTGAAATTAAAGGATTTTCCTTTTGGTCATGGCGCGGTGCATACAATAAATGATGGAAAGTTTAAACTGTACGACAGTTATCATTGCTCACGCTATAACACTAATACTGGTACGCTGACTGAAGAAATGTTCGAAGGCGTCTTTGCCGGCGTTCGGATTTTTCTTGATAACGCCAACAATTAATCTGTAAACTTTGAGCTTTACTCGCCCTCAAGCCACCAACAGCCGGGGAAGCAAGCCTATGCTCAAGATTTCAAAAGAAAAATTGGCGCGAGTCATTTTAAGCGCGAAAGAACATGAGGAGAATGCGGGACACTGGGACGAAGTCGTACAAAACAGCTTTAATGATAATGAAATTTCACCTATTGCCGATGAATTGCATGATCCGGTTGAGAATTTCTCTCTTTCGGAAGTCTTCGAAGGATTGAATGATGCAGAAAAGGCGAGCCTCATTGCCCTCTCCATGATCGGTCGCGGCGAGGTCGATGCGAAGGATTTCGAAAAGGCCATGTCACTCGCTCTTGCAGAAGATACCGATCGGGCTGCCACTTACCTGCTCAGGATTCCAATGGTGGCGGATTATCTGGAAGAAGGATTGCAGAAGCTGGCTATTCGGTGAATTGAGGCGCATGCCTGAATTGCAGAAGGTCCAGCCATTGCTATTGTTAAGGTGATGAAAACGCCAAAGCCGGATCCTAATGGTTCCGGCTTTGCGTCCTGTCTCGCAAGTTTGACAATGCGATAAGCCACGCAGCGTATTTGCAAAAATTGCTATGCGAATAGCGCAAGTGTGCGTTGCGAAATATTGCGTTGCAGCATTCCATCGCGAAACATAGCTTCGTTATGGAGACGCCGCCTGGAGCGAGCGCCGATTCGCACAGGAGCATTGATCATGAGCTATGTTGCAGCAACCCATTACCCTCAGCCGTCCGAACGCCGTGGCCGTAGTTTTGTCGGCTCGATGGTTCATTCTATTGCCGAGTTTTTCTTCCTGATCGACCAGGCCAAGCTGATTTTTGGCGATTATGAAAAGCTCAGCCATCTTTCGGATCGCGAGTTGAAAGAAAGAGGCTTGATGCGCACCGAGGTTTCCAGCCACGTATTCGCCAAGCATTTCGGGTAAGTAGCCCGTTCCTCTGATGAAAAGCCGCTAGCATCGCAACGCTTGCGGCTTTTCATTTGCGACAACGCCGGTGATCATTCGCCGCACGATGCCCTATCCATCCCGGGTCAGCAGGAAAACGGCCTGCTCGCCGATCAGATTATGCCAGATCCAGGGCAGGTTCAGCCCCATCCGCTTACCATAAGCGTTCAGCGCTACAGACTTTACCACCTTAGCGTCAACGAGTTCGCACAGGCCGAGAAAATCCTTGATCGTGCAGTGGTGGATGTTCTGCGTCGCATACCACGGTTCGGGCAGATTGGCGGTAACGGGCATCCGCCCGTGGATCAGAAATTTCAACCGGATGCGCCAGTGGCCGAAATTCGGGAACGAAACGACGGCGTGGCGTCCGATACGCAGAAGCTGTTCGAGAACATGCCTTGGATCGCGCATGGCCTGTAGCGTCTGGCTCAGAATGGCGTAGTCGAAGCTCTTGTCAGGGTAGTGAATAAGGTCGATATCGGCGTCGCCCTGAATGACGGACAAGCCGCGCGCAACGCACAGGTTAACATTAGACTGCTTCAGTTCCACCCCGCGCCCGTCCACGTCGCGCTGTTCTTCAAGCAGTGACAGCAATTCGCCATGCCCGCAGCCAATGTCGATCACGCGCGCGCCGCGTTCGACCATTTCCGCGATCAGCACATGATCGACGCGGGCGGGAGTCAGAGGCTGGTTGGTGAATGGACGCATGGATTACACCTCCGCCGCTGCTTTTGCACGCAGCACGGCGGGCGCAATGCCCCGCCTTTCCGCCGCCGCGTTCAAAAAGCCTGAAATCGTGTCGAACAATTCCGGTTCTTCGAGAAGAAAGGCGTCATGCCCCTTGTCGGACTCGATTTCCACGAAGCTGACATTGGCGGCGACCGAATTCAGCGCGCGAACGATTTCCCGGCTATCCCGCGTGGGATAGAGCCAATCGCTGGTAAAGGAGATCAGGCAAAAGCGGGTCTTCACACCGCTGAAGGCTCCCGCCAGAGTGCCGCCATGATCCGCAGCTAGGTCGAAATAGTCCATCGCGCGCGTAATATAGAGATAGGAATTGGCGTCGAACCGGTCCACGAAGGTTGAGCCCTGATGACGCAGATAGCTTTCAACCTGGAAATCGGCGTCGAACCCGAAGGTCAGTGAATC
>CAYOUP010000308.1:0-4317 GCA_964407125.1 uncultured Hyphomicrobiaceae bacterium
CGCCCGGATCGCGGAGCCGCCCGCCACGTCCGCCATCGAATGAGACATCAAGCGAGGCCGTGTCCGCAAATGGGCGTGCAAGCGGAATGTCGTTCCATTCCAGACGTGGCGTGCCCATATCGACCGTTACCGTGCCGTCAGGATTCGTGACACAGGCAAGCAGCCCGGCCCCGGTCTCTATAACGACGTCACCTCGCGATTTTTCTTCCGAAAGCAACGCCGCCACACAGCGCGTCGCATTTCCGCAAGCATCGACTTCCGACCCATCGGCATTTAGTATGCGCATAAACGCATCCGCACTGTTAGAATGCCGGATTTCGATGATCTGGTCGCAGCCAATGCCGTTTTTGCGGTCGGCTATACGCTTTGCCTGAGCATTCGACAGCGCGAAACCGGAGCCGCGCGTATCGAACACGGCAAAATCATTACCGAGACCGTTCATCTTGCGGAATGTATGAATAGAAATTGTCATGCGGTCTTATATGGCGATAAAGCTGAATGGCACAATTGAAAATCGGCAAAGTGCAGGCCTGCCTATTCCCTCTGCTCAAATCGTGACTAAATCAATAATAACAGTTTTATGAAGGTCGCTACGATGACCACAGGAATGATAATTACAGTATACCTGTCATCTGCGCTCGTTTGCGGGTTGATTGCCGCGGTTGCCGCTCCGGCCCGCGGACGCCATTCAGGGTATTGGCTGATAGCCGCGTTTCTGTTCCCGCCGTCTGTGATATTGTTGTTTCTGCTGGGCCGCGGCAAAGGAAATTACCACAACAGAAGCGATCCGTTCCGCGACGCGGATGATCGGGACAGTTTGTTATAGAGCCTTCGCCGCAGCTGATTTTGTGCGTTCACGCGCTATTGCGACCGCAGGCAGGAGTTCCTTCCTCACGGCCTGCTCGTTCAGCGGGCCAACGAAACGGTAGACAATTTCTCCCTGACCATCAACGACATAGGTTTCCGGAACACCGTAGACGCCCCAGTCGATCGCGACACGGCCATTGCGATCCGCTCCGATCTGATCGTAAGGGTCACCGTGGCGGTTCAGAAACTGCAATGCCTTCTCGGGGCTGTCCTTGTAATTGATCCCCATCAGGCGCAGGTCATGCTGTTGTTCCTTGAGCCAGACGAGAACCGCATGCTCCTGAATGCATGGGCCACACCAGGACGCCCAGACATTCACGATCGTGACCTCGCCTGTCGCCAGGTCGGCAGTGCTTAAGCCATCACCCGGCTTGCCGTTCTTTTCGAAGCCTTCGATCGGGGGCAAATCGAACTGGGGCGCGGGCTTTCCGATAAGGGCGGAAGGCAGCTTCGACGGATCGCCTGAAAAAAGCGCGTAAAAGAAAACGCCCACCAGACCGATGATAAGCAGTAGCGGCAGCAAAAATCTGCCGCGCGGTCGCCTTGAAGTCGTCGAAGCTATAGTCATTGATGGCAAGCCCTGTCAGTCGTTGCGGCGCGTGTCCGAGCGCCGTCTGATACCTTGTTCTTCGAGGCGCTGAAGCACATTGCGCTGCTTGCGCTCACCCAGCACGACATACGCGACAAGTCCGCTAAGCACGATGGCGGTAATGGCGTATGCGCTCAAGATGATGGTCGCGTGAGGTCCAAGGTCCATGATATTTGCCTCTCTTTACGGACGAATTGTTGCGAGTTTTGCGCCAAAGCCGATAAACACGACGCCCGTTATCCCTTTCAGTATCCGCTGCAATGCAGAATTGCGCATGGCGGCGGTTACGCGGAAGAGCATCTGGGTCATTGCAGAGAACCATATCATGTTGAGCAGCGAGTGAATAAAAACCAGCAGGAACGCATATTCGACCGCTCCGCCCGAAGCCCCAATAAATTGCGGGAAAGCAGCCAGATAGAACATGGATACTTTTGGATTCAGTGCATTTGTGAGAAAGCCTTCGGCAAAAGCTCTCGTCAGATCGCGTTTGCGCCTGGCGGGTGCGATATTCTGTAATGCGCCCGCTCCGCGCCAAGCGTCCCGCAATGCCTTCAATCCGATCCAGCAGAGATACGCCGCCCCGGCCATCTTCACGATAAAGAACAGTTGCGCAGACTGCACCAGGATCATCGAGAAACCGAAGATCGCCAGCGCGCCATGCAGATAGAAGGCTGAGACGAAGCCTGCGATATTGGCGTAGCCCGCCGCTTTACCTGAAGTCGGGACCGTCTTCGCTATCAAAACGCCATTCGGACCGGGCGACATGACGAGTAGTGCGGCAATCAGTGTAAAACTCAGCAGCGTCGTCAGGTCCATCGGATCAATCTCTCTACTCACAAGCCATAAGCTACTCGGCAGCTTTAAGCGCACCCGTCCGGCTGACCTGCGTCACCATCATGGTCTCCACACGCCGCCTTAATATTTCGACGCGCATGGCCTTCAGATGCAGCCAGAGGAACAGAAGGGTGAAGGCGAGAGCCATGACGAGCAATGGCCTCAGGATCGAGGGATCGATCGCGGGAGCATCGAAGCGCGAAATGCTGGCGGGCTGATGCAGCGTATTCCACCAGTTCACCGAGAATTTGATGATCGGAATGTTGATCACGCCGACAAGCGCAAGGATCGCGGCGGCGCGTCCCGCCTTTGATGGCTCCTCAATGGCGTTCCACAGCGCGATGAGGCCAAGATAGAGGAAGAACAGAACGAGCACCGACGTCAGCCGTGCATCCCAGACCCAATAGGTGCCCCAAGTCGGCTTGCCCCACAGGCTGCCTGTGATCAATGTGAGAAATGCGAACGCGGCACCGATCGGCGCGGCAGCCTTGGCCGAAACGTCGGCCAGCGGATGCCGCCAGATCAGCGATCCTAGGGCCGAGATCGCGATCAGCGTGTAACAGAACATCGCGAGCCAGGCGGACGGCACATGAATGAACATGATCCGCACGGTCTCGCCCTGCTGATAGTCGGGGGGCGCAACGAAGAACGCCATGTAAAACCCGACCGCCAGCAAAACGGCCGTGATCGCGCCGAGCCACGGCAGAACGCGGTCGGTCAGACGCATGAAGAAGCTGGGATTTGCGAGCGTCGAAAGTTTGAGCATGGCTCCGTATATGTGCGCAAAACGGCAGAATTTTGCAAGCGCTTGCAGAAGACCGATCACCTAAGATCTGCTCACTGCTCGAAGCCACCGATCCCTTCTCATGGATGGCTTCGCCGCCAACTGCATTACTCGGCGGATGCAGATCTGCAATCTCTGTATTGCTTTGTGTAAAGGTGCAATGAAATTCCTATAATTAAGTAAAATAATAAAATTTAGCCAATACTATGATTCTGTCGAATTTTTGTACTTGTTATATGTTTCTGATCCGAAGGGAAGAATGCACTTCGCATCTCTTACGCATTGGAAACCGTATAATTATACTTGGGAAATTCGATCATGCATCTATCTGTACGTTTGATCTTAAGCACGCTAGCACTATTGGTAAGTGTTTGTTCGGCGCAGGCGGATAAGGCTATTCTAATACTCGACGCTTCCGGCAGCATGTGGGGGCAACTCGACGGACAGTCGAAAATCCAGATAGCCCGTAAAACCGTCAACGAAATCCTGAGCGACTGGCCCGCGAAGACCGAATTAGGGCTGGTGGCTTACGGTCATAGGGAAAAAGCCAATTGCAGCGATATTGAAACGCTGGTGCCAGTCGGCAAGGTCAATGCATCAGCGATCACAGACGCTGTCAACAACATCAATCCAAAGGGCAAGACGCCGTTGACCGACGCGATAAAGCTTGCCGCGAAGGAACTCCGATCGACCGAGGAAAAAGCAACCGTCATTCTTCTAAGCGATGGATTGGAGACCTGCGAGGCGGATCCTTGCGCGGCCGCTTCCGAGCTTGAAAAGTCCGGCATCGACTTCACCGTTCATATTATCGGTTTCGGCACAAGCAGCGATGAGAACAAGCAACTGCAATGTCTGGCGGACAATACCGGCGGGCGTCTTCTAAGCGCAAGTAATGCATCGGAATTGAAACAGGCTATGGCCGAGACGATCGAACTGGTCGAAAAGGCCAGTGAGCCGACAACAACGGAAATTCAGGTACAGGCGCCGCCCGTCGGCTGGGTCAGCCTGAAAAATTCAATCTATAACGGCACCATCTATGATGGGGACGGAAACAAGGTGGGCGAGGCCAGCAAGCACCAATACCGTGTGCAGCTCCCTGTCGGCCCATACAATGTGAAGATCGGTTCGATCACAATGGATGCTGAGGTTAAGCCAGGGCAAAGCAGTGTCCTGGATGTTGCGCCTCTGGTCGGCTGGGTCAGCCTGAAAAATTCAATCTATAACGGCACCATCTATGATGGGG
>CAYOUP010000309.1:0-4293 GCA_964407125.1 uncultured Hyphomicrobiaceae bacterium
GCCCGTCAAAAATCATTCTTGGACATGCCGTCCGTCAGTTCATTGCAATAAGCTGGGCTTCGTCGGTAAGGACGAACATCCGGCCACTTGCGACAACCGGCGAAATGAACACCGGATCGTCGAGATCACGCTTCGCTCCTATCTGGCCCGATTTCGCATCGACGTCGATGAGCAGCCCTTCATTCGAGGCAAGCCACAACCTGCCGCCAGCCAAGGTTGGCCCGCTCCAAGTGTGCGCTTTCGGAAGCGCCGTCGCCCAGCGAACCTTGCCGTCCTTGCGCCCAAGCGCATAAAGATTGTTGCCCGTATCGACGACGAAAACACTGTCGCCCGCGACCCAAGGTGTCTGCGCGGCCTGCAATTCACGCGACCAGACACGCTCACCCGTCTCCAGCTTTGTGGCGACAAGCCGTCCCGAGCGGCTTCCAGCAAAAACGACGCCCTTGTCGATAACCGGACGCGACGCGTCGCCGATGGCGGTAAGCGAAGCGCCGATGCCGCCGGATACAGAGTCGGACCAGCGCGACTGTCCCGTCTTCACATCGAATGCGACGACCTCGCCGGACGGATAGGAAACGACCAGCGTATCGCCGGAGACGGCAGGGCTGACATTGCTCAGCGTTGCCGCGCCTTCCGGCAATCCTCGCGCGCGCCAAAGTTCCTGACCGTTCTCGACGGACATTGCGTAAAGTTCACTTTCGGTGTTTACGACGAACAGCTTGCCGTTTGACACGGTTGGCGAAGAGCGGACCGGTACGCCGAGCGATTTGGTCCAAAGCACTTTGCCGCCGCTCTGGCTGAGCGCAACCACCGTGCCGAAGCCTGTCGCGGCAAAGACCTTGTCGCCCTCTGCTGCCAGGCCGCCGCCAAATCCGGACTCCGACTTTTCATTCTCAGGCGTCAG
Source organism: uncultured Hyphomicrobiaceae bacterium (assembly GCA_964407125.1). Classification (GTDB taxonomy): domain Bacteria; phylum Pseudomonadota; class Alphaproteobacteria; order Rhizobiales; family Rhodomicrobiaceae; genus JAHQVI01. Next base: position 905 of record CAYOUP010000309.1, read on the forward strand.
ATCGGTGCGCCAGACCTGGCTGCCTGTCAATGAGAAGGCGCTGACCTGCCCTTCACTATCAAGTGTGAAGACCTTGCCGCCCAGGACAATAGGCAACGCGATGATCTTGCCGTCAGAACTTGAGCCCGAGCCGATATCGCTGGACCAGATTTTCTTGCCGCTGCCCGAGAAAGCCAGATGCCCTGGCGCATTGGTGACGGAGCCGCCAGGCTGCGACCAGTTCGCATTCTGCTCAGGTGCAGGGAGAACGACCGGCTCACTGGATTCTGCAGTCGAGCCAACTCCCTTGTTGGAAGCGGACAAGACCGAGATACGTTCCCCCGGCAGTTTCGCCTCCTCCGACTCGCCAAAAATACTTGGAAGCTTCGGTAGCGAGGGAGACGTCGCCCCGCATCCGGCCAGCAGCAACAATGTGCTGACAGGCAACAAAGCGCGGATGGTGTATCGAAAACGGCCTGTCATAGGTCCTCCACCTATTGCGTTGGGCTGTTCCCGCTGCCATTTGGGGCCGAACTTTGCGGCTCATCCGTTTTAAACAGGAGGGCCATCATGGCTTCTGCACGGCGGCGCAAGTCGGCGGGAGCAGACGGGTCACCCAATAACTCACCGTAAATCTTCTCTGATTCGGCGGTATTTCCAGAGCGATAAGCGGTCAATGCTAACAATTCCTGCGCCGAATAACGCCACGGATTCGTGTCGCTATTAAGTCCGGCGAGTCTTTGCTCCATTTCCGTTTTGCTCGCTGTGTCCAAACTCAGGGCTGCTCCTTGCAATTTTGCATAATCGCTCAGGAATTTGTCAGAACTGTTGGCCGCGATCTCGTCATAGACGGCGACGGCTTCATCCTTGCGTCCTTCCTGGGCTTGAATCGCTGCAATCTCAAGCTTGGCAAGCGTCTGGTAGCCGCCGCCCGTTTCCGCCGCCTGTCGCGAAAAAGCATCCAGCGCTTCGGCCTGCTTGTCCTCGGAAACCAGCTCTATCGCCGCAAAATGCGCGTTGCCGTTTTCCGCCGCCTGCCTTTCACTCCACCAGTTATAGCCACTGTAACCGCCAACGATGAGGACGATCGCCACGGCCCCGGCCAGAACATAAGTGCCATATTTTTTCCAGAGGGCGGCTATCTGCTCGCGGCGCAGATCCTCGTCAACCTCCCGGAATAGACTGTCTTGTTCACTCATTTTTCCATGCGGCTCCGGACCGCCATCTCTATTGTAATTCCTACTTCAATAGCGCGTTGCCCGGAATTTCACCAGCTTTCAGCGGCATTTGCATGAAATTCGGACATATTCGAGGTGAATATGGGCCTAACCGTCGCCGGTTCCCGATTTTTTCTGCGGCTTGGCGCTTCGTTTCGCCTCCACGGGAGTCTCATCGCGCATGCCGTAAACATGCTCGGGACCGGGAAATGCGCGGTCGCGGACCTGATCGGCATAATCCTTGACGGCCTCCTCGATCGCCGCACCGATCTGGGCGAATTTCTTGACGAATTTCGGCACGCGCGGGCTGAGCCCCAGCATATCTTCCAGAACGAGGATCTGCCCGTCACAGGACGCCGATGCGCCGATGCCGATCGTCGGGATCGGAATCTGTTTCGTGATACGCGCAGCCAGCAGTTCCGCCATACCCTCCAGCACGACGGCGAACGCCCCCGCTTCACTGACGGCCTTGGCATCGGCTTCGATAGCGGCCCACTCCTCCTGTCTGCGCCCTTGCGTCTTGAAACCGCCCATGACGTTGACCGATTGCGGCGTCAGGCCGATATGCGCCATGACCGGGATGCCGCGCTCGGTGAGATAACGAATGGTCTCGGCCATTCTGGTTCCGCCTTCCAGCTTGATGGCGCCGCAACCCGTTTCCTTCATGACGCGGGCCGCATTGCGGAAGGCGATCGCGGGGCTTTCCTCATAGGAACCGAATGGCATATCCACCACGACCAGCGCATGGGTCGAGCCGCGCACCACGGCCGAGCCATGCATGATCATCAGATCTAGCGGCACCGGAACCGTCGTTTCATAGCCATGCATAACCATGCCGAGCGAATCGCCGACCAGCAGGAAATCGACATGCGGGTCGATCATCCGCGCCGTATGCGCGTGATAGGCGGTCAGCGATACGATCGGGACACTGCCTTTCCTCGCTGCAATGTCGGGAGCGGTAAGGCGAACGATCTGTGATTGCTTAGACATTTTCTTCCAATTTTAGCGCCTGAATTTGCCCGGCGTTAAGACATTATTGGTTGTCACCGATGTTAGATAGGAATGCAAGTAAACAGGAAAAGACCTCTGGCGTTTCAAGCGCCGCACATTCCCTGTCCCAACAAGTTTTGAGTAAACGAGGCGATCATGCCCAGAAAATTCGTATCATTTCGAAGCATAAGCGCATCAAGCATTCATCTCTTCGCGAGCTTCTGGATCAGCGTTCTGCTTTCGATCTGCCACATAACCGATGTCAGCGCAATGATTCCGGCTGCGCCTGCGGCGATCCTGTCAACGAAAACCGATATTGGCGCCCGCCACGTACCGGCTGGCTATTGCCAGGACGGTTACGAGTGCCCGGATCAAGAGCCGCCCGCTCAATACCACTCGCGCGACGACCGATATGACGAAGATTACGACAATGGATGGTACGCAAGGCCGGCCCCCCGCGAGCCTCATATCGTGACGGAATGCGACGATGACTATGAAGTCGTCGAGGTTCTCCCTGTTCCTGAGCCCTACCACTACGACCCTTATCGTCATTACCCTTGCGGTGTCCGCTGCTGGTACAAGAGACTGACCTCTGGTTATTGTGGACGGGGATGTGAATATTATCTCTACCGCATCGGCAAGCCGCGCCGGACCTGCCACAGCCGCCATTGATCGCTGACCGTTGAAATATAGTCATAATATCAACGTTTCCAGTCGAACCTGCCTGGCTAAGCGGCTGCAAAGCCTTGCCTGATACCCCCAAAGCACCGTAATTGTATTCATTGCGGGTTCAGGCCGTTTGCATTCTTCTCGGAGAAAAGATGACAGATTTGCGTCTTCACCAGGAGACAGGATGAAAAGGTTTATATTGCTCACCATCGCCGCATTTGCGGTCTTCAGTATCGGGGTGCAGATAAGCGCTGCGGCCCCTTTGCAGTCCGGTGACCGGCATTACAATTTCAAGCCTGACGGTGGCTTGTTGCTAGAGGCTGGCGACCGCAAGAAACGGAACAAGAAGCGCAAGACCGGAGCTGACATTTTAGGCGGACCGGCCTATTGGGGGTACGGTCCTTATGGTCCGGGCAATCCATGCAAGAAATGCGCTGAGCGATGCAGTGAAAACCCGAATAGCGCACGTTGCAAGAGATGCAAGGCGCGCTGCGAATAAAGCTGCGCCCGTCGTCTGACGTTTTTGAAACTTCC
>CAYOUP010000310.1:0-4256 GCA_964407125.1 uncultured Hyphomicrobiaceae bacterium
GGGGATGGACTTGGATCATGGTTCAAGCACCGCCCAAACGGAAGAAAAGCATTCCGTCTGCGGCCCGGATGTGGCGCAGCAGGATCGTAAAGACTACTTTTGTGAGCGTAATGGCGAGAAATTCGCCGGAACGCATTTGATTATCGATGTGAAGAATGGCCACCGTCTTGACGATCTTCAGCACATCGAGACTACCTTCAGAAAATGCATCAAAGTCGCAGGCGCCACACTCCTGCACATACACATGCATCATTTTACGCCCAATGGAGGCGTGTCAGGCGTAGCCGTGCTTGCTGAGTCCCATATCAGCATTCATAGCTGGCCCGAATATGGTTATGCCGCGCTGGATGTTTTCATGTGCGGCGACGCCAAACCGCATCTTGCGGTGGACGTGATTCGCGAGGCTTTCAAGCCGGAGGAGATCATCGTTCACGAGCATTTGCGCGGCAAAAATTTGCCTGTTGCGGCGTGACGCCGTGGCGCGTTACCTGATGCGTCAGCAATAGGCGATGAGACTCTATGCCCGGCAGCGACATTTACCGTTGCCGGGCATAGCTTTTAACCCCTGAACATCCAGATTATTTTTGGTAAGGATCGCGCGATGACACGTTGGGTCGAGGAGACGCTGCACGCACATCTACGCTGCACATTGGAGGCGAGCAAGGTTCTGTTCGAGCAGCAGACGGACTATCAGAGCCTGATCATTTTCGAGAACGGCCATTTCGGCCGCGTCATGATGCTCGACGGCGTCGTTCAGCTCACGGAAAGCGATGAATTCATCTATCACGAGATGATGGCGCATGTGCCGATGATGGCGCATCCCGATCCAAGACGTGTTCTGATCATTGGCGGCGGTGATGGCGGCGTCATGCGCGAGGTCCTGCGCTACAGCCAGGTCGAGCGCGTCGTGATGTGTGAGCTCGACAAGATGGTTGTCGATGCATCGCGCGAATTCCTGCCATCCATTTCGCAAGGCGCATTCGACGATCCGCGCGTCGAGCTGAACATAGGTGACGGCGTCGCATTCGTTGCCGAGTGCCAAGAAAAATTCGACGCCATCATCGTCGACTCGACTGAGCCGATCGGCCCCGCGACACCACTGTTCGGCGACAGTTTCTTCGAAAACTGCAATCGCATTCTGAACGAATCGGGCGTCCTCATCGCGCAGAACGGCCTGCCCTTCATGCATCCGGACCATCTGTCCGGAACGGCGCGACGCCTGAAGCGCATTTTTGCCGATTCGGCCTGCTTCCTGTGCACTCAACCAACCTATTTCGGCGGACCGTTCGCCCTTGTCTATGCTTCCAACACCCCGCAATTGCGTGCGGAGCAAGCAGGCAAGATCGAGGCGCGATACAAAAAGGCAGCGCTGGAGACGCGCTATTACAATCCGGCAACCCACACAGCCTCTTTCGTCCTGCCGAACTACGTGCAGCAAATCTGGGTAAGCTAATCGGACAAACGGGCTGATGACAAATGGTTTACCGGGACGCGATAGCGCAGCCGTGGCTGTGGTGATAACCTCCTGCCACAATCCAAACAGGGGAACAACCATATGGCTGAATTCAAGCTGCACTGTTTCGCGCAATCGGGAAACGCCTATAAGAACGCGATGATGCTCGCATGCTGCGGGGCGGACTGGGAAGCGGTCTGGGTCGATTTTTTCAACGGCGAAACACGCAAGCCGGAATGGCGCGAGACCTATAATGAAATGGGCGAAGCGCCTGTGCTCGAACATGACGGCCGCAAGCTTACGCAATCGGGCGTGATCAATAGCTATCTCGCGCGGCACTTCAAAAAATTCGGCCCTGAAAACGAAAATGAAGAGCTGGAAATTCTCCGCTGGGTGCTGTTCGACAATCACAAGCTCTCAGGAGTTCTCGGACCGTATCGCTTTATCAATATACTGGCGCCCAAGGCGCCCGATCCTGCTGTTCTGGCCTTTCTGAAAGGCCGTGTTGACAATGCTCTTGCTGTAGTCGAGCAGCATCTGGGACGCCAGCCATTCATGGCCGCGGATCGCCCGACCATCGCCGATTTCTCCTGCGGCGGATATATTTTCTACCCCGCCGATGAGCTAACCTACGATTTCCAGGTGAGCCATCCGAACATCAGCGCATGGATGGACCGCATCCGGGCGTTGCCGGGCTGGAAGCCGCCTTATGAGATGATGCCGGGCGAGATATTCCGCGCGCAGAGATAACGGCGCAAACGCACAAGGCCGCGCAAGAGGGAATCCCGCGGAGCCTGCCTTCCGGCTGAGCGGGATCTAATCTACACCCTGGTCATTTGCCGGAAAGCGACTTCAGATAAGCGGCGATATCCCGGTTGTCTTCTTCCTTCTTGAAACTCACAGGCATCTTGTAAGCGCCCTTGGCCTCATCGGCCTTACCGGCCTCCTTAAGGAAGTTCGTGATGAATCCCTTCGGATCGGGCAGGTACTTAACGATCAGCTCTTCCGTCCACACGAGGCCGGCCTCGCCCGCTGCCTTGCTGAGTTTCGAAGCGTGATAGCCCTCAGCCGTCCCGGCCTGGCGTCCGATAACACTGGTCAGGTTCGGGCCGACCACAACCTTGCGGCTATCGCCAATCTGATGGCAGACCATACATTTTTTGGCGAGTTTTTCCCCCTTGGCCGGATCGCCAGCGTCCTGAGCCAGAGCGGCAACGGGCGTGGCGCCGAGCATGAAAATCGCAAGGAAAAGTTTTGTTCTATTTCTCATAATCATTCCTCAGTGTGCACAGCGTCGCGACTTTATCGAACAGTGGCATACTGGACAAGCCGGTTGCGACCTTTCTTCATAGCAGGACAATTTCCCGTACCGCGTGCCATGATCCGCGAGCCCCATTCTTTGAAACAACTATCGGGCCATAAACTTCAACACAGGATGAACAAGCCTGATAAGGCCATGCCGGAAGCGGTGCACAACCCTGATCTCTCGCAACAGCCGGTTTCGATCGGATCCGGAGGTGAAACTTTCTTCAAGAAAAGTGCCGGAATCAGGCAGATATGGCCCGGATACGGCGCTTTTTATACATACCGCCTGCCTCGGCGCATCCACCACGAGCCGGTTCATTTTCAGGCCCCGCATTCCCCGGCTGTTGCATCCGGCGGGCAAATGCCACAATGTTGCAAGCCAAGCCACTCATCATGCCGATATCACAAGCTTCCTGCCACGGGCGTAAGGCAGGAAATGAGATATATGGTTCAAGCACAGAGGAATTTTCATGATCGGTAGCATGCACAAACGCGTTCTGGGGCCGTCCGGTATCGAGGCTTCGGTCATTGGGCTGGGCACATGGGCGATCGGCGGCTGGCGATGGGGCGGAACGGATGAAGCCGAGTCCATCGCCGCGATCGAGGCCTCCATCGACAATGGCGTGACGCTGATCGATACGGCGCCCGCTTACGGTTTGGGCCGTTCCGAGGAGATCGTCGGGCGCGCAATTGCCGGCAAGCGCGACAAGGGCCGGATCTCAACGAAATGCGGTATCGTCTGGCATACTGACCAGGGACTGCATCACTTCGATGTGGACGGCAAACCCGTTCACCGTTATCTCGGGCGCGATTCGATCTTCTACGAAGTCGAGCAGAGCCTGCGCCGTCTCGGGACGGATTATCTCGACCATTACATCACTCATTGGCAGGACCCGACGACGCCGATCGAGGAAACCATGCAGGCGCTCATGGACCTGAAATCCGAGGGCAAGATCCGCTCCATCGGCATCAGCAATGCCAGCCCCGAGGATCTGAACGCCTATATCGCAGCGGGCCAGCTCGATGCGGTACAGGAGAAATACAACATGCTCGATCGCGGCATCGAGAAAACGCTCCTGCCGATCTGCCGTGAGAATGGCGTCGCCTGCATGAGCTATTCCTCGCTTGCGCTGGGCCTGCTATCGGGCAAGATCGGACCGGACCGCGAATTCAAGGGCGACGATCTGCGCAAGACCAATCCCCGGTTCAGCGTCGAAAACCGCCAGAAAATCCGCGTATTTAGCGATGCTCTGGAGCCGATTGCGAAAAGCTATGATCTGACGGTGGCGCAGCTTGTGATTGCCTGGACGCTCGCCCAACCAGGCATCACCTTCGCCCTTTGCGGCGCACGCAATGCAACACAGGCGGCCGAGAACGCGAAAGCAGGGAAGATGATCATCAGCGAGGCTGATCTATCGGCAATTTCCGATCTCGTCGACAGTCAGCTTACCGGTTTCGACGGCTGACGATCCTTGCCGGGGTTATGGCTCATCATCTA
>CAYOUP010000311.1:0-1008 GCA_964407125.1 uncultured Hyphomicrobiaceae bacterium
CTGCATCAGGGCGGCCCGTGATGATCGGTTTCAATCGCCGCTTCGACCGCAATTTCTCCGAACTCAAGGCATCTTTCGATGCGGGCGAGATCGGCAAGGGTGAACTTCTCTCCATCACGTCTTTCGATCCGGCGCCGCCACCAAGCGGCTATATCAAGGTTTCAGGTGGCCTCTTCCGCGATATGGCGATCCATGATTTCGACATGGCCTGCTGGATCTTCGGCGCCGTCCCCGAGAAGGTCACGGCAACAGGATCGAGCATCGTCGATCCCGAGATCGGCAAACTTGGCGATATCGACACTGCCGTCGCCATACTGCATTTCGCCGGTGGCCGCATGGCCGTTGTCAAGAACAGCCGCCGTGCGGTTTATGGCTACGATCAGCGCATCGAACTGCTTGGCTCCGAAGGGCTGCTCTCGGCCGGAAACATCCTTGAAAATACCATCACCAAAGCCTCAGCCGCAGGGATTGTGAGCGCAAAGCCGGAGTATTTTTTCCTGGAGCGCTATGCGGGTGCATATGAGGTGGAATGGTCCAACTTTGTCGATGCCGTTCTTAACGGAAATCCCGTGCCAGTTACGGTTCAGGACGGCGTCAATGCCTTGGCAGTCGCCGAAGCGGCCAGCCTTTCCCTGAAGAATGGAGAGAGTACTGCCGTTCCCGAAGCAGTTCCGGGAGTGGTGTCATGAGGCGTAAATTAGGATGCTGCACCTGGATTTTCGGCGAAGAGCCACTCTCCGCCATCGCGACACGTGTTCGTCGGGCCGGATTGGACGGTGTCGAGCTTTTCGGCGATATCGACGCCATTGCATCATCCGAGGCCAGAGATATTTTTGCCGCTGAAGGGCTTGAAATCTTCTCGATCACGCCTGCGGACGCCGATATTTCACATCCTGATCCAACGGTGAGACAGCCTGCCATTGCTTATTATGAGCGGCTGATGGATTTCGCCGCAGCCATAGGCAATCCTCTCGTCTCCTGTCATGGTCAGGTCGCCCGGATCAAGCC
>CAYOUP010000311.1:1018-4256 GCA_964407125.1 uncultured Hyphomicrobiaceae bacterium
GTCTCCACCCAGGCCGAAGAAGATGACCTTCTTCTCGACGCCGCACGTCAGATTTGTGGTTTCGCGCAGCGGCGTGGCCTGACCGTGGTCTTCGAGATTCTCAATCGCTACGAAACGCATCAGATCCGCACGGTCGCGGAAGGTCTGGCCTTTCTGGATAAGGTGCAGGCTGACAATCTCCGTCTTCTGCCCGACGCCTATCACATGAACATCGAAGAGGCCGACCCCGTCGCTGCGCTTCTGGCCGGGGGCAAACATATCGGTCTCTATCACGCAGCGGACAGCAATCGCTGCGGGATCGGTGAGGGGCATGTGGACTTTCGTTCCCAGATCATGGCGCTCGATGAAATCGGCTATGACGGCCCGATCATTCTTGAGACGAACGCGCCGGGGCCGAATCCCTTCACGTCGGATAAGGGCGAAGATTTCCAAAACATTGTCGAAGCACAGCTCGCCCAGTCGGTGAGCAGACTGCGCGCGCTCGGCACCTGAAACTCGGTCCACAGGCCGAAGACCGTGGCGCTTCTGTCGCCACCAATAACAAGAAGCCCGCAACGGGACGAAACGAAAACACCTCAATGGGAGGAAGATGATGAAAAAATTCGTGCGTACACTGATTGCTGCTGCCGCCCTGGCTCTTCCCGGTTCGGCCATGGCTGCGGATATTATTGTCGTTTCTCACGGACAGGCCAATGACCCGTTCTGGTCCGTGGTCAAGAATGGCGTTGAGCTGGCCGCCAAACATACCGGAGCCAATGTCGATTACCGCGCTCCCGAAACCTTCGACATGGTCGCAATGAGCCAGCTTATCGACGCCGCCGTCAATCAGGAACCTGACGGTCTCGTCGTGTCAATCCCGGATGCGGATGCGCTTGGACCATCGATCAAGCGTGCCGTAGCGGCCGGTATTCCGGTCATCTCGATGAATTCCGGTTCTGACGTATCCAAGAGCCTTGGCGCCTTGCTGCATGTCGGTCAGGATGAATTCAGCGCGGGTCAGGCTGCCGGTGAAAAACTCGCTGAGATGGGTGGCAAGAAGGCCATCTGCGTCAATCAGGAAGTCGGCAATGTTGCGCTTGATCTGCGTTGCGAAGGCTTCGCCAAGGGCTTCGGCGGCGAAGTGAGCGTTCTTCCGACGAGCAACGATCCGACCGAGATCGAAAGCAAGGTGCGCGCTTCACTCGAAGCCGATCCGGATATCGACACGGTGATGGCGCTTGGCGCTTCGACTGCAGGCGAGCCAAGCGTTGCGGCTGTTAAAGCTGTAGGCAAAGGCGGCGGTAAGGTCAAGGTCGCAAGCTTTGACCTATCCGCAAGCTTCCTGGAATCAATCGTTGCGGGCGATGCGGCATTCGCGATCGACCAGCAGCAGTTCCTCCAGGGCTATCTGCCTGTCGTCTTCCTGGCGCTCAATGCCGATTACGGTCTGATCCCCGGCGGCAATGTTCCTTCCGGTCCGAACCTGATTACGGCTGATAAAGCCAAGCAGGTTGTTGAACTGTCCGCGAAGGGCATCCGCTAAACAACTCGCTTTACGGCGACCGGGGCGGCAAATCCGCCGTCCCGGTCTCATAAAAAGGGAGGAAAATCATGACCGTTGAGGTTGCCGGAACCACTGACGAACGGATCAAGAAGGAAAGCTTCACCGCCCGCATGATGAAGCGCCCGGAACTGGGTGCGATTGCCGGCGTTATCCTTATCACGGTTTTCTTCCTGCTTACCGCCGACGCCAGCATGTTCACGCTGTCCGGCATCATGAATTTTCTGACCCCCGCAGCGCATCTCGGCATACTCGCGATCGGCGCATCCATGCTGATGATCGGCGGAGAATTCGATCTCTCGATCGGTTCCATGGTCGCATTTGCCGGGATGGTCTTTGGCGCCTTCACCGTGAATATGGGATTGCCGCTCGCACTATCCATTCCGGCGACGATACTCGTTGCGGCATGCATCGGCGCGGTCAATGGCCAGATCGTGCTCAGATCCGGGCTGCCGTCCTTCATCGTCACGCTGGCCCTGCTTTTCATCCTTCGCGGATTGTCCCTGGTCGGATTGAAATGGCTCACCGGTGGTTCGACCCAGCTTCGCGGCGTTCGCGATGCGGCGGAGGGCGACTTTCTCACCCCCATCTTCAGCGGCGATGCGTTCCCGTCGTTCTTCAACTGGCTTGCCAGCCTCGACGTGGTCGACACCTTCAAGAACGGAACCCCGAAAGTGCCCGGAATACCGGTTGAGATTATCTGGTTCATTTTTCTGGCGATCGCGGCGACCTATGTTCTGCTTCGGACACCGGTCGGCAACTGGATATTTGCTTCGGGCGGCGATGCGAATGCGGCATCGAACTCCGGCGTCCCGGTCCGCCAAGTGAAAATTGCCCTGTTCATGTTCACAGCCAGCTGCGCCGCATTGCTGGCGGTAATGGAAGTCCTGGATGCGGGCAGCACCGATGCGAGACGCGGCTTCCAGAAGGAATTCGAAGCCATTATTGCCGCGGTGATCGGTGGCTGTCTGCTGACAGGCGGTTATGGCTCCGCGATCGGCGCTTTCTTCGGCGCGATCATCTTCGGCATGGTCGTGATCGGTCTGACCTATACGAATATCGATCAGGACTGGTTTCAGGTTTTCCTCGGCACGATGCTGCTTCTGGCGGTCATCTTCAACAACATTATCCGCAAGCGCGTAACCGGGGAGCGCTGAGATGTCCGATCCGATCATCCATATGGAAAACATCGTGAAGCATTTCGGCAATGTGATCGCGCTGGCCGGTGTGAGTTTCGATGTGCGTCCCGGAGAATGCCACTGCCTGCTGGGCGATAATGGCGCTGGCAAATCGACCTTCATCAAGGTGATGTCCGGCGTTTTCAAGCCGACTTCGGGCGAGATCTTCTTTGAAGGCAAACCGATGAACTTCGAGAGCCCTCGCGACGCAATGGAAGCTGGAATTGCAACGGTCTACCAGGATCTGGCGATGATCCCACTCATGTCGGTGGCCCGAAATTTCTTCATGGGCCGCGAGCCAACAAAGGGAAAAGGCGTATTCACGCGCTACGACGCCGAGACCGCAAATGACGTTACGATGAAACAAATGCGTGAGATGGGCATCAGTCTGCGTGAACCGGATCAGGCCGTCGGCACGCTGTCGGGTGGAGAACGCCAGACCGTTGCCATTGCCCGGGCCGTCTTTTTCGGAGCCAAAGTGCTGATACTCGATGAGCCGACATCGGCGCTTGGCGTTCGT
>CAYOUP010000312.1:0-4247 GCA_964407125.1 uncultured Hyphomicrobiaceae bacterium
TTAAAAAGCTGTGATTTGCTGCGCTTTTACCTGCGGCGGAAAATCCGCGGACCGAATTTAGGCCCAATTTCTATTCCATGGTCGTGGCAAAGACGGGTAACGATTAACTTAAAAGAATCGTTGCCTCACATTTCGGGCAATACAAAATCGAAACGGCTATGAAGATGGGTGCTTCCAGACTCAGTGACGGCTCGATAAGGGCGGTTGTCCTGTTGGCTTTGACCGTTCTGGCAGGCTGTGGCGCTGCCTCTGTGTCGCCAGAAGTGGCTTTGAAACAGGAGCAAGCTGCGGCGGGACAGGCGAATAATATCGAGTCGCTGACGGAAATCATCGAGAAGAACCCGCAGGATGCAAATGCGCTGAATCTGCGTGGCACGGCCTATGGTCAGGCTGGCGATTACAAAAATGCCATGCAGGATTTCAACAAGGCGCTGAAGGTCAAGCCGGATTTTCCACAGGCTTATGCCAACCGCGCGCTGGTCTTTGTTAAGATCGACATTCTCCCTCGCGCAATCGCCGATTATGACCACGCGATCAAGATCGATCCTGACTATGCATCTGCCTATGTCGGACGCGGCAATGTCTACCGTCTGCTGAAAGAAGACCGGAAAGCGATTGCCGATTTCACCAAGGCGATTTCGATCCAGCCCGATCCGGTCGCGCATTTCAATCGCGGCTTGAGCCGGCAGAGACTTGGCCTGCATGAAGAGGCAATCGACGATTTCGACAATGCCATCGGATTCCGGGCTGATGCACCCGAGGTGTATCAGGCCAAGGGGCTCAGCGAGATGGCCCTGAAGCGCTATGAAAGCGCCTATGACAATTTCTACAAGGCGGCATCGGGCAGCAAGCGGAATTACGAAGCCTGGGCCCTTCGCGGCAAGGCGGCGGAAGCGCTTGGCAATAGGCAGAACGCGGCAAGAGCCTATAACCGCGCCTTGCAGATCAATCCGTCATTCCAGCCCGCGCGCGAAGGATTGCAGCGCGTGGAAAGCGCCGCTTAGAGCGACAGAGTCGGAATCGGCTGGGCCACTCTAATTTTTTGTTTACGCATCGGATTTGTCCGATCCCGGTTCGCGGGCCGGGACAGGCAACCGGTGTCCACTTTTCGGTCCGATGCGCTGACCTATCCATCAATCGGCGGGTGCCAATCTCTCCGCATCTGAACGTGTCTTTGATAGCCCCTTGAGAAATCTATCAAGATGGGCGAATGCGCCATAGTCATAGATGTTGGAATGCGCCGCCCCTTCAATGGCTACAAAGGTCTTCGGCTCATTCGCGACGGAGAACAGCTCCCGTCCAAGCGAGATGGGAATGACCTGATCCTCGGCGCCGTGCATCATCAGAACGGGAGCGTCGAGTTTCCGTATATGCCGTCGCGAGTCGAAACGCTCCGTCATGAAGGGACGAACAGGCACGAAGGGATAAGCAAGCTGCGCGACATCCGGCAATGATGTGTAAGGCGCGTCGAGGACGAGGCCCGCCACTTTTCGCCGACCCGCAAGCTGGATCGCAACGCCCGTTCCGAGCGACTCTCCGTACAGGACGATGTCCTCCTTGCGCACGCCCCTTTCCCGTAAGGCATCATAGGCCGTCACCGCATCATCAATGAGCGCTGCTTCCGACGGATTGCCCTCGCTGCCCGAATAACCGCGATAGGCCGGCATGAAAACGCCATATCCTGCGGCTGAGAATCGTTCGATACGCGGCAGCCGGTTCAGGAGTGCGGCGGCGTTGCCATGAAAATAAAGAAGCGTCGGTTTTCCCGGCCCGGCTGGCATCCACCATGCGACAAGCACAGCGCCATCCGACGCCCGGAGTCTGACCTCCTGAAGTTTATCCAGTCTCAGCTCCGATACGCTGGTATAGGGAGCAGTCTGTACCGGATAGACGAGACGGCGCTGGAAAACATAGAGCCCGACCAGAATGGCGGCATAGGCCAGTATTGCCACGCCAGCCACGGCAAGAATCAATTTCATGGACTTCGAAACCGCTTTCCGTTTGGCGGCCGCGGATTGCTCTAACGCACGCCCGCGGCCAGGAATGATCGCTTCCTTCTAGCGCCGCGGCGATAAAATAACCAGAGTGTCAAAATGACAGTTTAAATTTGAAATATTCGGAAACCGGCAAGCGAACCACTATCAATTGGTCGAGCCGCTGAATTCGCCGTCGTCGTAGCATTCGGCCAGTGCCAGCGAGAGCTCCTCAACGACGTCATCAGGGATGTATTTGCCTTTTTCCTGCCTGCAGAACGCTGATGGTTCCTCGTAAAGTGCTTCGTCACCATAAGATTCGATGCCCTCATCCTCGAAGGCGCTGATCAATTCGGCTTCCAGCTCGCAGATCAGGGCTGCCATGCGGGAGGCGCGCAGCAATGTCGTTTCCTGTGCAAGGCACGAGCGCTCGACTGTCTCGGCGTTTTCGCCGATCTGCTGGGCGACGCCATGGAAGACGCCCGCCGAGTGCAATGCATGGGCCGCATTCCTGATGCTCAGGGCCGCATCGCGGATCACCCTCAGATTATCCGTGCCTGATGCCGGGATATTCTCGAAATCGAAGCGCCGCAGCGACTCCGTGTAGGTGTCTTCAGCGTCCGGCTGCGGCATACGCTCCAGATCGCATCGCGCCTCGTCGATGGCGCCCCTGAGCGTTGCGAGCACGGAACGGCTTCCCGTTTCCCGCAACGCTAAGCCATTGTCGCGCATCGCATTTTCCAGCTTGGCGATCGCGCTCAGCAGCATTCTGGTCTCCGCCGAACGGTTACGCTCAAGGTAACAGGTCAGAAACCACCGGCCACGGCTGGTTTCACGAATGGCGCGCTCGATGGCGTCATAGTCGGCGGTCAACGATGTAATCGGCGTCGCTGAGGAAGTCATTATGTACAAGACCTGTTATCGCGTGGGTACTGGTGCTGAAATCGGATTTTGACTATGAGGGCAATGTCTTATCGTTTGGTTTAGCGAGATCCTTTTCTCATGAGCAATGTTCACCCGCTGGCGTCCAGCGGCAGGTTCGAATTGCGCCTGTCGGTGTTCTATTTCGCCAGTTTTCTCATTATCGGCTGCTACCTGCCCTATCTGCCGCTCTGGCTGAAGACGAAAGGTCTCAGCGATCTTCAGATCTCGCTCGTCTACGCCACGCCGATTTTTGTCCGTGCTGCATTCACGCCGCTGCTGACTTTTCTGGCCGACCGGTCGGGCAAACCGTTGCATTTCCTTGTCATGGCCACTTTTGGAGCCATGGCCAGCGTCGCATTTCTTCCGGTTACGAACGGCTTTTATCCGATTTTTCTCGTGATCTTGCTATTTACGCTCTTCTGGATGTCGGTCATTCCGCTGACGGACGCGGCAGCACTGACCGCCGCACGCATACAGGATGCCGATTATGGCCGCATGCGGCTTTGGGGATCGATCGGCTATATCTTCATGACGGCGGCGGGCGGGGCTGCCGTCGATTTCTGGGGGCCGCAGGCAGCGCTCTGGCTATTCGTTTCATCGACGATCGCCGCGGTCATCGCCACGCGCTGGCTTCCCCGCGATGAACAGATTGCCAGTGAAAGCACAGCCGCAATTGCGCGGGCGCCGCTTCGCTTTTCCGACATATTGACGCTGATGCGCCAGCCAACGCTCTGGATTTTCCTCGCCGCCGCAGGGGCGATCCAGTCGGCTCACGCCGTATATTATATATTCGGAACACTGCATTGGACTGCGTCAGGCATATCACCGCTGAGCATAGGCGCACTCTGGGGCATCGGCGTCATTACCGAGGTCATCCTGTTTGCTTATGGGAAACGGGTCAGCCGTATTGTCGGCCCGGTGCAGCTCATGGTGATCGCGGGCGTTGCATCGGTCCTGCGATGGACCGCGACAGCTTTCGATCCGTCGCTGCCCTTACTGTTCATGGTTCAGGCGCTGCACGGCATTACGTTCGGCGCCGCACATCTGGGCGCAATGCATTTTCTTCAAAAGGCTGTGCCACGTTCGCTGGCAGCCTCCGCACAGGGCCTTTACGCTTCATTAACCGCTGGCGTCGCAATGGGCCTGTCCTCGCTCGCCGCCGGGCCGCTTTACCGCAGCTTTGGTGGAGATGCCTTTCTGGCAATGGCGTTACTCAGCGGTGTTGGGCTTGTTGCTGCGGTGATCCTGATGAAGCGATGGAACGGCGAGCAAATCGTCGGCTCGAACTGACCGTACTTATACCGGTTCTCATTGATGAGAACCTATTGCGTTCAAGCGCCCAGCGAACGT
>CAYOUP010000313.1:0-4239 GCA_964407125.1 uncultured Hyphomicrobiaceae bacterium
CCCTGCGTAACAATCTTGCCGAGATCAAAGCAAATCTCTACCAGGCTTCGGTCTGGAGCATTGCTGGTGTCAGTCAGTCCAGGCGCGATGAAAGCATTGAACGGATCGAAACAGCGCTGAAATCGACTGACAACATCATCTCAGCCTTCGAAGCAACTCAGGTTTCGGGCGTCGAGAAGATCCGTTCGCTGTTCGATGACTATTCCGCGCACGTAAAAACAGCGCTTTCGCTCACATACCGCAACGCTATTGCAGGCGCCACGGCAACACGGGCGCTGGACACGCTCCATACGGAGCTGGTTGCGGCAACGGAACCGTTTATCGCCGACGCCAGCACAATCATCAGTGAGCGAACGAAGTTTGCCGATAAGGAGACGGAGGCGGCGATCCAGCAGTTTATCTTGCTTTCCGTCGGCTCTCTCTTTGTGGTCATCATTCTCACATTGATCGTCTATGTTTGGGTTACGCGCCCGATCCGGGAGCTTGTTGAATGTATTGTCTCCCTTGAGCATGACGCAGAGCGCGTGACCGTCCCTCACTGCAACCGCACCGACGAAATTGGCCATATTGCCCGCGCACTAAGAAGTTTCTCCGTGACTCTGAAGGAAAGGCTGAAGCTGGAGAAAAAGGTCTACGAGCAAAAGGAAGAAGCGCTCAAACTCGCTTCCGACGCCAAGGCCGCGTCTGCCGCAAAATCTTCATTCCTGGCAAATATGAGCCATGAGATCCGTACGCCTATGAATTCCATACTCGGCATGGCCGAGTTGCTCTGCGAAACGAAGCTGACCAAAAAACAGCAATTCTTCGCGAAGACGATCTTCAATTCGAGCGCGGCTCTGCTGAAAATCATCAACGATATACTGGATTTCTCCAAGATCGAGGCAGGCAAGCTGCAGCTCGATCCAATTCCGTTCAGCCCGGTCAGAGCCATTCATGATGTCGTTGATTTGCTTGGACCGTCTGCACAGGAAAAGGGGCTCGACGTCATGGTCCAATGCGATCCCGATGCGCCGGCAAGGGTTATCGGAGATGCGGGCCGGATCAGGCAGGTGCTGACCAATCTGATCGGCAATGCGGTGAAATTCACGGATAAGGGTTTTGTGCGAATCGAGCTGAATTGCACCTATAGCCGTGACCGGGTAATCCTCAGATTCGAGATTGCGGATTCCGGCATTGGAATTGAAACGGGCAAACTCGAAAAGATCTTCGACAACTTTACCCAGGCGGAAAGCTCGACGACCCGGAATTACGGCGGCACCGGGCTTGGCCTGTCGATCACGCGCGGCCTTATCGAATCGATGGACGGCAGCATCGGTGTCATCTCGCAGGCAGGAGAAGGCTCTGCATTCTGGTTCACGCTGGAATTACCGGTTGCCAAGCCAGCCAGACAGGCGTCCGGGAACGACACGCAAGAGACTGAAGGCGAAGAACTGCCGGACTCCCTGGAAGATGTTTTCTCCGAAAAGACATATAAGATCCTGATTGCGGACGATAATCAGCTTAACCGGTTGCTGCTGCAGAATATGCTCGACGAAGCCCGGTACGAACTCCATTACGCGGAAAATGGCCAGATCGCTGCCGACATGGCCTGCAACACACCGTTCGATGTCATTCTGATGGACATCTCGATGCCCGTTCTCGATGGCATCGGCGCAGCGCGGCTGATACGCGATCATGAGCTGAAGAATGATGCCGATGCCGTACCGATCGTTGCGCTGACCGCCCACATCATGCCTTACGATCAGAAAAAATATTCGGAAGCAGGCATCAGCGATTTTCTTGCCAAACCTCTGCGCAAGGCGGATCTGCTCAGGGCGATTGAAAACTGCATCAGGGACGAGGATTTTTCATCCCGCATGTCAGTCTGAGCAGGGTAATCAGGCCGCTCGCTCGTCCGTATGCTGGCTATGACGCCGGATAACGCCCAGAAAAATATCGCCATATTTTTCCAGCTTCGACTGGCCTACACCGTGAACCATGAGCATCTGGTCACGCCGTTCCGGCTTGATGTGAACCATGTCGAGAAGGCTCCGGTCGGCGAGGATGACAAAGGCGGGCACGCTGCTTTCCTTCGCCAGTTCGAGGCGGGCCGCCTTGAGCGCGTCGAACAGCGCCCGGTCGCTTTCGGAAAGCGCCTTTGAAAGCGCAGCACCGGCGGAGCGGGACGGCTTGTCCGCCTTGCGGCTCATCGCTTCCTTGCGCAGCTCGATCTTTTCCTTGCCCTTCAGGATAGCCCGACCGCGTTCGGTGACCGACCAGGCGCCATAGGAAGCAACATCGAATGAGATGATGCCTGCACCGTAAAGCTGCCGGAAAATCGAACGCCACTCATTCTTGCTGTGCTCAGTCCCGACGCCGAAGGTCGGCAGCCTGTCGTGTCTGAACTGGCTGATGCGGTCGTTCGCCTCGCCGCGCAGGATGGCAATCAGATGCTCCGTGCCGAAACGTTCGCCGGTGCGCAGGATCGCGGACATCGCTTTTTGCGCGGCGATCGTTGCATCGATCAGCTCAACGCCATCGATACAGAGATCGCAATTCCCGCATGGCTCCGTCTCCTCGCCAAAATAGGCAAGCAAAGTCTGGCGGCGGCAGCGCGGGGCCTCGCACAGCGCAATAAGGGCGTTCAGCCGCTGCTTCTCGATGCGTTTCTGATCTTCCGAGGCGTCGCTGTCCTCGATCTGCGTGCGTCGCAGGCGCATATCATCGAGTCCGTAAAGCGTCAGCGTGTCAGCGGGAAGCCCGTCGCGCCCGGCTCGGCCGATCTCCTGATAATAGGCCTCGAGACTCTTCGGCATGTTGGCGTGCATCACGAAGCGCACATCCGGCTTGTCTATGCCCATGCCGAAAGCGATCGTCGCCGCCATGATCAGCCCATCTTCCTGAAGAAAGGCGTCCTGATTCCGCGAGCGGTCATCCTTATCCATGCCCGCATGATAGGGCAAAGCGCGAAAGCCCTGCCCTTTCAGAAACTCCGCCAGATCCTCGGTCTGCTTGCGGGACGCACAATAGATGATGCCGCTTTCGCCCTCGCGCCCCTTGACGAATTCGGTGATCTGGCGGCGCGCATTGCTTTTGGGCTGCATGGCGAGACGCAAGTTTGGGCGGTCGAAACCATGCACGAAAATCGCGGGCTCACGCTGGAATAGCTTGGCCTCGATTTCCTGCCGCGTCGCGGCATCCGCCGTCGCGGTCAGCGCAATCCGCTGCACATTGCCCATTTCAGCGGCGGCTTCGCCGATCGTCAGATAGTCGGGCCGGAAGTCATGCCCCCATTGCGAGACACAATGCGCCTCGTCGATCGCGAGCAGGGAGGCCCCGGCCTGCTTCAGCTTGTAACGGGTCTCGGGCAGTGCGAGACGCTCCGGTGCAAGGTAGAGAAGACGCAATGTGCCGCTTTCCAGCGCTTCATAGGCCGCACGCGTATCTGCGGGATCGTTGGAGGAGTTCAAGCTCGCTGCTTCCACGCCATACGTCTTGAGCTGGGCAACCTGGTTGCGCATCAGGGCAATCAGCGGCGAAATAACGATGGTCAACCCGCCGCGCAGGATCGCGGGAAGTTGATAGCAGAGCGACTTGCCGCCGCCCGTCGGCATGACGGCGAGCACATCGCGCCCGTCGAGCACGGCTGAGATGATATCCGCCTGCCCCGGTCTGAAATCTTCGAAACCGAATGTCTTGTGAAGCTGTGCGGCTGCGCCGTTCAGATCTGCCATTATCCCCGATTGTCCCCGCTCTGCCGCCCAGTGATCCCGAAGCGGGATGATGTCATTAAGGGCGCAGTATAGTCATGGCGCAGCCGCCTTCCAGACCATTCGGGCGATCAGGGGATAAGTCGGGTTGGCGGCCAAACAGTATATGGCCCAACGGACGCCGCATCTCGGTCCGGTGGATGACGTCCATCCTGCGAGGCCCACTCACCAGCCCCTTGTCTATGGCGTAACAGACGGTCGCAGAACGATCAGGAGCCGCGGATTGACGCCCATGGCGCGAACATGGCGGGACGATTACCCGTTGAAATTCACCGTCAGTTCAGCAGCCTTCGGCGAATAGTTGTTGAATTCGCGGCCGCAAACGTCAATATAGGCGTTTCCAAGCGTTCCGATCGCAAACGCTTTTTCCGGACAGAGACCGGGGGCGCATAGCTCAGTTGGCAGAGCAGCTGACTCTTAATCAGCGGGTCCAAGGTTCGAATCCTTGTGCGCCCACCACTCAAGAAGCCTTATAAATCAAAGGTTTGCA
>CAYOUP010000314.1:0-4224 GCA_964407125.1 uncultured Hyphomicrobiaceae bacterium
CCCAGCCGGTCAGCCGCCATGTGGGTCTTGCCGACGAGCGCCACGCGCATACCAAGCAGCCTCAGGTGATCGCCCATCGTCATCTCACCGATCCGCAAGGGGACGCCATTATAGGTGGAGCCATGCGAGATCACATAGCGGCCGGTATAAGTGCTCATACGCGAGGGGCCGCAAACGGGTGCCTGCACATAGGCACGGGTAAAGCGCACGCCCTGCCTTGCGATCCGGTCAATATGCGGTGTTTCAAGCGTTGGATGACCGTAGCAGGACAGATAATCCGCCCTCAGCTGATCGGCCATCACGAACAGGATGTTTTTTATTTTCTTCGACATCGTTCTGGATCCGTGGGGGAAAGACAATCCCCCACTTTGTCATCTGCTTATTGGGCCATCAGCTCTTCCGGAACGGTCATGCCGATTTCCTTGTAGTAGCGCGCGGCGCCAGGATGGAGCGGCAGGTTCAGGTCCTGAAAGGCGTTCTCAAGAGAGAGGCGGCGCAGCCATGGCGTGCTCGCAGATTCCTCTTTGAAGCCTTCCCAGAAAGCCTTGGTAATTTTGTAAACGTCGTCATCGGCCAGATGTTTGCCCGCCCCAATGCCGACAATAGACCCCAGTGTCTGGACCGCTTCGGTGTTGACCTGATTATCGCCATAGGTTCCCGGCTCGATCTTGCCGAGCAAGCCGCCGGGACGGCCAAGGATGGCCTTGACCGGTGGCTTTTCCATCTCCTCCGGTGTGAGACCCAGAAAGCGGATCTTGCGGGTCAGCGCCATTTGCTGGATGACCGGGCTCGGCGCATTGGTGGGATTAATGTAGACGTCGATCCGGCCATCCTGAAAGGCCTGCGCCGCGGCATCCCAGCCGAGTTTGAGCGCCTCATAATCCTTACCGGCTTCATAGCCGGTCGCGCCATCGACCACCTTTTGCATGATGACCGTCGCACCGCCGCCGGGCGGGCCCAGGAAAACCTTCTTGCCCTTGATGTCTTCCAGCTTCGTGATGCCGGAATCCGCATAGGTCGTAATGTGATAAAGGCCGAGAGGAAAAGCCAGGATCGCTCTCAAATTCTTCGAAAGCTCCGGCGCTTCCGGAATGTTCTTGTACATGTTTGCACCCTTTATCATGGAGGCGTGAACACTTGCGGACCACATGAAGAAGTCGAGCTGTCCTTTCGCCGCCTCGATGGCATGCTGAGTTGCCGCGCCGGTCGCATTGACCTGGATCTGCATGTCCGGGAGCTTCTTGTTCACAATCTGCGCGAAGGTGCTCATCACCAGATAGGGTGATGAACCGGGGCCGATTGTTGCGAGACGGAAGAACTCCGCCGCATTGGCCGAGACATTCAGACCCAGGCCAATGAGACAGGCGGCAGCAGCGGTTAAAAATCTCTTCATTCCCATAACCCTTTCCTCCCTTTACCGATTATTTGACGGATAGTTTCCTTTCAGAATCTGCTGTTCTGTGATCGAGGAATTCTCTGCGCTGTGCGCCTTGAAGAAATCGGCCACGACAATCGCGCATGCCAGCGCCGTTCCCAGAGCTTCGATCCACAGGACCGGGAACAATATGACGATGCCGCATGCGGCGCGTGCCACGCGCGAAACAAATGGAAGCTTTGCGGCCGCATAGCCGGTGAAGGCGGTCGAGAACAGCCAGATAGCCAGCGTGAGGCGGAGACAGATCCAGATCAGGCCGCTCGCGGTTACATCGACGACGAGCGAAAGCGACGGGTTGTAAACAAGTACGAACGGAATGATGAAGCCGATGAGCGCGGCCCGGCAGGCGACAATCCCGATGGCGACCGGGTTGGCATTCGCAATCGGCGCAGCGGCAAAGGCGGCGATGGCAACGGGCGGCGTAATCGAGGACAGCACGGCGAAATAGACGACAAACAGATGCGCGATCAGCGTCGGCACGCCCATCGATTCAATGGCCGGCCCCATGACCAGAACAACGATCAGATAGGCCGGAACCGTTGGCATCCCCATGCCGAGCACGAGGGAGCCGAGCATCATCATGATCAGAGCTAGGAACAACGAGCTTCCGGACAGCTCCAGGATGATGCCGGCGAAACGCAGCCCAAGGCCGGTCATGTTCATGATGCCGATCACGATCCCGATTGCGCCGACAGCAATCACGATCTGGGCCGCCGCAAGCCCGCCATTTCGCAGAGCGGTCAGCAGCTGGCCAGGATCGCTGCGAAGAGCGGGATTAAGCGCAAAACCGAGAAAAATAGCGACAATTACGGCGAAGAAACCCGCCATGGCCGGGCTTCGTCCCATGATCAGAACGGCAATGACAACCAGCAGGGGCAGGATGAAGCAAAGCGACATCAGCCAGTCATGCCGGGTCAGGGCCGGGCGTTCGGCGGCAGGAACTGGCCGGATATTGCGCTTCACGGCCTCCAGATGCACGGATACGAACAGCGAGGCGTAATAGAACAATGCCGGAAGCAGAGCGGCGAGACAGATGGTCAGATAGGGAATGCCCGTGACATCGGACATGATGAACGCGACAGCGCCCATGACAGGCGGCATGAATTGTCCGCCGGATGACGCCGCCGCCTCGATCCCGCCCGCATAGGCGGCGGTGAAGCCGCGCTTCTTGATCATGGGGATCGTCATCACGCCTGTGCCCACGACATTCCCAGCCACGGAGCCCGACATCGTACCGAATACGCAGCTCGCGGCGATCGCTGCCTGTGCCGGGCCGCCACGCGAGCCGCCGGTCAGTGCGAATGCGAATTTCAGAAGAACCGGCCCGGCGCCGACGCCTTCCAGAAGCGCACCGAACACGACGAAGACAAGGATGAGTGTGACCACAACCGTCAGTGGACTGCCGAAAACGCCGTCAAACGAATACCAGGTCACTTGCAGGACTTGCTCGAAATTGAAGCCGCCATGCTGGAAAATCCAAGGCAAATAATTGCCGAACAGCCCATATGCCATGGTCAGCAGGCAAACGATAAGCAACGGTATCCCGAAGGCTCGGCGCGTCAGTTCAAGCAGGACGGCCAGCCCAATAGCGCCGATCAGGATGTCCGAAACCGTGAAGGAGTAGAGCCCGATTTCCAGAGCTTCGCCGATCTGAAAATAGCGGTGGATCGACAGAGCGAGAGCCGCCAGTAGCAGGGCGTCAACGATCCAGAGCAAGCGCGCGGGACCTGCCAGATGAAAACGCTGAGCGGCGCTGTTCAGGATAACGATAATGGCGGCGAGTGAAAAAATGCCGACCCGCAGCAAAGTTTCATTCAGCACGCCGAAACCGGCAATATAGATTCCGAGCAGACTCAGTGCGATCGCAGCGAAAGCCGCAATCACGGATAGGATCTTGCCGGCCCGGTTCAGACCTGCATCCCGCCCCATCTATTTACCTCCCCAAGCGCAATACAAACTGCGCTTCCCGCAATTATTGCAGAGACACCGAAGGCTCTGGAACGGCTCACATGTTAACTTTTCACCAAGTGAAACTCTTGATAGATTGCGAATATGTCATCGGTGAAATCAGTTCGGTCGCTGTCGCGCGGGTTGGAGGTCTTACGCGCCTTGGAGCAATCCGGCCCAATGACGCTTCACGCGCTTGCAGCTCGGACCGAACTCCCAAAAGCCACCTTGCTTCGGATGCTGTTGACGCTGGAGCAGGAAGGCTATATCAGGCGCGGTCTTGCCGATCAGCTCTATCATTTCAATTACCGTACGCTCGCCGCGCCGGTGGAAGGTTGGAAAGCCGTTCTGGCTGAAGTCGCAGGAAGGGTGCTGGACCGGCTTTGTCACCACGTTCTGTGGCCATCCGATGTCGGAATTTACGAGGATGGAGCGATCCGCATTCAGGAAACATCACGCCGCTTGTCTCCCTTCCTGCTGAACAGGGACGTGCTGGCTCACAGAATTCACGTGCTGCCATCGGCGATGGGGCGCGCGTTTCTTGCCTGGTGTGACGAAAGTGAGAAAGAGGAGGTGCTGGAGCAGCTTGCGAAGTCAGATAACCCTCATGACAAGCCTGCAAGGGACCGGAGTCGCATCGAGCGACTGATTTCGCAGGTCAGAAAACGCGGCTATGCTATCCGCGAGCATGGCTATTATGTAAGCAGCCGGAGAGAGGCGCGCATCAGCGCCATCGCGTTTCCTGTTACGTTTCATCGCAGACCGATCGGCGCAGTCAACCTTGCCTGGGTCACAAGCGCCATGTCCGAGGAGGACTTTGCCGCGAAACACATATCCAGCCT
>CAYOUP010000315.1:0-4206 GCA_964407125.1 uncultured Hyphomicrobiaceae bacterium
GCTCGCCGAGCACCTTGAGCTGTTCTTGCGCGGCGGGCCGGCGCGTGTCGAGCGACGCCATCAGAATGCGCTTCTTCTCGCGGTCCGTCAGGCGTTTCGCGATCTTCGCCGTCGTCGTCGTCTTACCGGAGCCCTGAAGGCCGACCATCATGATCGCGAAAGGGGAGGGGGCATTTAGGTCGATCGGTTCGGCTTCCTTGCCGAGCGTCGCCACCAGTTCATCATGAACGATCTTGACGACCATCTGCCCCGGCGTGACCGATTTCACGACCTCATGGCCAACAGCCTTTTCCCGCACGCGCTCGGTGAAAGTGCGCACGACCTCAAGCGCCACATCGGCCTCGATCAGCGCACGGCGCACCTCGCGCATGGCCTCGGCGACATCGCTGTCGGAGAGCGCGCCGCGTCCGGTAAGCTTGTCGAAAATGCCTGAAAGGCGGTCGGATAGTGTCTCGAACATGAATATTTCCGCTGCGTTGGCTGGCTATCGACTTATCTATCTATGTATTGCCACGCGCAGTCCAAGGATTATAGGTGCCGAAACTCCAGATATTGCCTTCAGGGTCGCGGCACGTATAGTCTCGTCCGCCATACTCCTTGTCCGACAGCTCCAGAATGATATCTGCACCTTCAGCCTTGGCCTTGTCGTGATGCGCATCGGGATCATCGACGATGATGTAGATGGTCTGGGTAGCGATGCCGCCTGCGCGTTCCGTCGTTCCCATATATTTTGCGAAATCGCCACGGGCTTCCGGACTGACCATGATAAGGCCGTCGCCAAAGCTGAGTTCGGCATGGACGACCTGTCCGTCCTCGTGGCGGTAGACGGCATGTTCGCGCAAACCGAATGCGCGGCACAGCCACTCGACGGCGGCGGTCGCATCCTTGTAACTCACGCACGGGATCGCGATCGACCCGCTATGTGAATCAGCCATGATCTTCACCTTTTCCATAACGCAAAAACCATCCGCGGGCGAATCCTCGCTGGCGGATGTTGATGTCAAAACTTTCAAGTTCCATTGATCCGAACGCGAACACGCCCGATCATTGATCTTTGGATGTTCTTACGCCTATACGGCGCGCAAAGTCAATCACCCGTCGCCGCGCCGGGGCCTGCGGGAGGCCGATCATGATGCGGCTGGGCAAGTTTGCCCCGCTCGGTGATCAGTACGGCCATGAGGGCAAGCGCGGAAAGGATCGTTATGCCGATAACGAGCGGCCGGATTGATCCGTCGAAGGACTGCCCGACGAGAAAGCCGAAAAATGCGCCAACAGCCGTTGCATAGGAGCCAATCAGCGAAGAAGCCGTGCCCGCTATCTGCCCGACTTTCTCCATTGCCATTGCATTGAAATTCGGCCCGATCAGCCCGAAGCAAAAGAAGATCATCGCCATATACAGACAGAACACCCAGAGCGGAGGAGCTTTCGGAAAACCATTCAGACCCATGATGAAATTGGTAAGGAGGATCAAAAGCAGCGCGCCATGTGACAGGCGGCGCATGCCGAGTGTGCCGACAAGTTGCGTATTGATAATGGCCGCGAAAATCATGGAGGACGCGATGGTGGCGAAATAGAGCGGAAAATTTTCGCCCACGCCATAGGCGTCAACAAAGATCTGCTCGGCGCTGCCGATATAGCTCATCAATATGCCGAACATGAAGCCGAAACCGATCGCATAGCCAAGCGTCTGCCGGGTCCTTACCGCGATGCTGATGGCATTGCCGATGCGCTGCGGGGAGAGCGGTAGGCGATTTTCCGGTGCGTGTGTTTCGCTCATGCGCAGACGCAGCCAGAGCATGCTGATCAGGGCCGCAATGAACAGGATGACGAAAAGGAGGCGCCATGAGCCGAATTGGAGGAGAAACTGTCCAAAACTCGGGGCAAGTATCGGGGTAATCAGGAATACCATCATGATGTAGGACATGACGCGCGACATACCGCGTCCGGTGAACTTGTCGCGGATAATCGCCATGCCGATGATCCGCGGGGCGCCTGAGCCCAGACCTTGCAGCACGCGGGCCGCAAACAAAAGCTCCGCGCTTTCCGCCAGCATCGCGAGCATGGAGCCGAATATGAAGATGACAAAACCGGCGTATAGCGGCGGTTTTCTACCGAAACGGTCGGAGAGCGGACCGAAGATGACCTGTCCAGTCGCAAAGCCGAGCAGATAGAACGTGATGATGAGCTGGCGGTCATTATCCTCAGCCAGCCCGAGATCCTGCCCCATAACGCCGAGCGCAGGCAGCATGATATCCAGAGACAGCGCGGTCATCATCATCAACAGCGCAATCAGGCTGACGAACTCGGCAAAGTGCATGTCCGGCTTAGCAACCACTGGCTGCCGGTGTGTCGTCTCTAACATGGTTGTATAATCAGGTCGGGCCCGGATGCTTCAGTCGCGCAGGCGGGCAATTGTCATAAACCGGCGGCGTTGCCTTCAATGCTTGATCATTAAGGGATTTCAGACAGCGCCGGGCCGAACACGTAATAAATAGGCCTTTAAAGAAGGTCTTGGCAAGTCTATCTAAATCACGGAATAATGATAAGGTGCTCATCCGGACTGAAGGCCTCATATGACATTTATCGAACGACCGACCGCACCCACGGCTGGAAAAATCAAGATTCACGGACCTGAAGCCTATGCCGGCATGCACAAGGCCGGACAGCTGGCTGCGGAAACACTCGATTTTCTAACCGAGCATGTGAAGCCTGGCGTCTCCACGGAAGAACTCGACAATCTCGCGCTCGACTTCATCCTTTCGCATGGAGCCTTACCCGCGACCCTGAACTATCGCGGCTACACGAAATTCCTGTGCTCTTCCATCAACCATGTCGTCTGCCACGGCATCCCCGGCCCGCGTCCCTTGCGCGAGGGCGACATCGTCAATCTCGACGTGACGGTGATCGTCGATGGCTGGCACGGCGATTCAAGCCGGATGTATCCGGTCGGCGCGATTTCCCGCAAGGCGGAGCGGCTGATTGATGTGACGCATGAGGCGATGATGCGCGGTATTGCTGCGGTCAAGCCCGGTAATACGGTTGGCGATATCGGCGCGG
Source organism: uncultured Hyphomicrobiaceae bacterium (assembly GCA_964407125.1). Classification (GTDB taxonomy): domain Bacteria; phylum Pseudomonadota; class Alphaproteobacteria; order Rhizobiales; family Rhodomicrobiaceae; genus JAHQVI01. The sequence continues at coordinate 3,058 of CAYOUP010000315.1, forward strand.
CAATCCAGTCCTATGCGGAAGCGGAGCGGTGCAGTGTCGTCCGCGATTTCTGCGGGCATGGCCTCGGCCTTGTCTTCCACGACCGTCCGAACATTCTTCATTATGGAGAGTACGGAGAGGGGCCGGTGCTGGAGCCCGGCATGCTGTTCACGGTCGAACCGATGATCAATCTCGGCAAGCCGCATGTGAAGATGCTGTCAGACGGCTGGACCGCTGTTACGCGCGACCGCTCGCTGTCGGCGCAATTCGAGCACAGCGTCGGCGTCACCGAGGATGGCTGCGAGGTGTTCACCTACTCGCCGCGCGGGCTACACAAGCCTCCATATAATTAATTCTGCTTACGCAACATTGCTTTAAGTGTTTCCGGCAATTGCTGTCGGACGGTTTTCAATGCCTATTGGCGCATATGTGTTTGCGTAATTTCGGGCGTTGTAAATGGGTGAGTTCAAGGAAGCGGCGGTCCCTCATTATTTCGGTCACCGGGACAGGTTGCGGCAGCGATTCCGCAAGAACGGCCATGAAGGTCTGCCCGATTATGAAATGATGGAACTGATCCTGTTCCGCGCCATTCCGCGCCGCGATACCAAGCCTCTTGCAAAAGCTATTCTGGATAAGTTCGGCAGTTTCGCCGAGGCAATCACTGCGAGCGAGGAGCGGCTTTCGGAAATCTCAGGGCTCGGCCAGTCGGCGATCATGGAAATGCGTATCGTCCGCGCGGCGGCCTTGCGGTTGATGCAGGGGGAAGTCATGAAGCGCCCGATACTCAGCTCATGGGACAAGGTGATCCAATATTGCAAGGCGGCAATGGCTTATGAGATGCGCGAGCAGTTCCGCATCCTGTTTCTGGACAAGCGCAACCGGCTCGTTGCCGATGAAGTACAGGGTAACGGCACGGTCGATCACACGCCGGTCTATGTCAGGGAGGTACTCAAACGGGCTCTGGAACTTTCGGCCTGCGCCATCGTGCTTGTCCACAATCATCCTTCCGGCGACCCGACACCCTCGCGCGCCGACATCGATATGACGAAACAAATCGTCGCAGCAGCTAAACCACTGGGCGTTGCCGTTCACGATCACATCATCGTGGGCCGAGATGGTCATGCGAGCTTCAGAAACCTGAAGCTCATTTGATTTTTGTGCTCAGCAGTG
>CAYOUP010000316.1:0-4195 GCA_964407125.1 uncultured Hyphomicrobiaceae bacterium
TTTCAAATCCAATGCGGCCTCAAGAACGATCATAATAAGACCCACAATGCCCAGCAATTCAAGAACAGAATCAAGGTTAAGAGCTGGGACGCCCGCCACATTCAATCCTGATTTGATCAGCATCCCCAGGATTAGCAACAGCAGCACGCTTGGGAAATTAGTCCTTCTTGATATCAGGTTGAAAAAATAGGAAATAATCACGACTACAGACGCGGCAGTGATAAACCAATAAGGATTAATATCCTCCATGAATTACTGATATTTCTTGATTTACAAGGTAATACGAAGCTGATCTCGATTAGAATCCAAGATCAGAGCATAGCTCTTCCTCTGACTTTCTCCAATCATCTTCAGGAGTGCCTTCATGAGGTTCTCTTTCCATATAGATAGAAAATGCCCTTTTTCGGATATCCTCATCGGTAATGCCTGATGATTTCATTTTATCGATTTTTAGGCCTTCATACTTTCCCTTAAAAACCTTCGTTTTCATTGCATAATTAATTAGTGAAACAATCCAATATTTAGACATATCCCGGCGAAAAAGTCACATAATTTTCTACTATTGTCCGACAAATTTTATTTCTGTATTTTTACTTGGGGGGAGTACTCTTCTTTGGTATTATTTTAGCCGGACAATTCTGATAATTATACTTTCTATTATATATAAGCCAACAATAGACTGGACTTTGACTTTTCGTGGTTTAATAATCATTCAAATATGCCAATCCTGTCGACCACAAATCATATTGTTGTGACTTTTTAGTACCAGGTCGTCTAAACAGTATATGAATGAATTTGTTACAATAAAACTCGAAGGAACTTCTCCCTTACTGGCAGCTGCTATTCATGATGGACATCTAATCAGTGATGACCTTGTGAACCTGTTCGCCCTGAATGAGTCCGATCAATTAAGAGAGGAAGATCCATTTACCGGGATATGGACCAGTATTTCAGAAAACAGAATTGTTGCCCACCACAGCCGATTCGAATTTGATCTGAACAGACCACCTGAAAAAGCTGTTTATATCTTGCCCTCTGATGCCTGGGGCCTGGAGGTTTGGAAAACCAGACCTTCTGCATCTATAATCACCAGATCTAAAGAGAGGTATGCAGAAATCTATCAAAACTTCCATGAAGCTATCACTGAATTGGTGAGTAGGTACAATGGTCTGGTGGTTTTTGATCTGCACAGCTATAATCATCGTCGCAACGGTCCAAATGCCCCTCCTGAGGACAAGACCATGAATCCTGAAATTAATTTAGGAACCGGGACCATGGACCTGACCTACTGGGGATCATTGGTTGACAGGTTTATAATGGAACTGCATGGGTATGATTTCTTTGACAGGCACCTTGATGTAAGGGAGAATATTAAGTTTAAAGGAGGATATTTCTCGAAATGGATACATGAAAATTTCAAAGAATCTGTGTGTTGCTTATCTATAGAAGTAAAGAAATTTTTTATGGATGAATGGACGGGTGAACCTGACCATTCCATCATCAATGCCGTTGGTGAAGCTTTGAAAGCCACGGTACCCGGAGTCATGGAAGAACTGTCAAAACGAAGGTCAAATCCAATAACAGATCAACAGAACAGATGACAAAAGGGATGGTCAAAATTGATTCGGTGATCACAGAGGAATTTATCAAGGAGATAAGCAACCGACTTGCTGAAGATATGCAGGTCAGAAGGACACTACCCGGTCATGGAAGACTGCATATTGACAGGAAACTGCCCTTTCTTTGCATTTACCGCCGGCCTGTATTACGTCCCGATCCTGGGACAGATCAGCTGATCAAGGGAGAGGCGTCCTACCTTTTGGCTTCTTCTAAATCCAAGTATAGATTGGGGTATTCTTCCCTTACTACTGCAGTTGTGAAAACCTTATCAAAAATTCCTGGGGCATTCCTGATCATAGAAATATGGTCTAAGGAATCACCCGTTTCCATCATAGACCCTGAATTTGGAAGAGCGGCACCATCATTCCAGATTTTTGTTCCTCATAACCGGATTCCGGTAGAAACAATTGAATCGCTGAAAAACGCGCTGGCCCGTATTTCCGTCTCAAAGAAAAAGGGGGTAGTAACAACCGTCTATACAAACCGCCCATGGCCGGAAAAGTTGCCTTCACTATTGCCAGCAAAGGATATCTTGAAACATAATTGTTTTCTGATCGGACTTGAGATCTCTCCAATTTACAGGGATCCGGATACCAATGAAATATATCCGCTGGTCCTGAAGAAGATGCACCGTGGCATATCCATGGCTTTAAAACAGGGTGAATATGAATTTTCTCGCAGACGTACCAAGGTCCGCCCGGTAAATTATAAATCCCTGGGTAGACGGGCAGTGGTAAAAGCTGTTTGGGAAGTGGATCAGAAGTTAGCCACTATAAGTAATGAATTAGATTTCCTGCTGTTAGTCACACCTGTTAATATTGAACAATCCTGGCACAAATTCAAGTCATGCCGTTTCGAGTGCGAGCCTACCTTTTATTACCGTCCCATACCCATTGATCCCTCTGTGCTGAAAAGGAAACTTTATGACATCCCTTTTGACCGGATAGAAGATCCTGTTCTGTCTTCTATATTTCACAAAAAACTTGTTGAACTGGAAATGAAGTTATCGATGCTCAGGGACAGGTATACAAAGAATTTTTTCTATGGCAGCATGCAGTTATTTGGTGAGATTGATGATCAGCTTGCAGGCCTGGCGGGAAGGCTTTTGCAAAAAATCTCTCCCAAAAGTCATGAAAAAAGTGGTGGCAGGAAAATGAATGCCTCAGCATTTGCTGCACTTGCCAGGGATGAGATTAACTATTACCAACAAATTGCCCCTGAGATAAACAGTAAAGTTATGATCCGGGATGATATCACCGGATTGATGGTATCCAGTGGAAATCTGTTTATTGGTAAAAGGGTGAAAATCCCGGAATCAAGAGCTGAGGCATTAATCCAACATGAAGTGGGTACGCATGTGCTGACCTATATCAATGGCAAGGACCAACCTTTTCAGCAATTATACTGTGGCCTTTCGGGATGCGATGAATTGCAGGAAGGACTGGCAGTGTTATCCGAATACCTGGTCGGCGGTTTGAGTCCCCCAAGGCTTCGCCTTCTTGCCGGCAGGGTCATCGCTGCACAGATGCTGATAGACGGTGCTAATTTTATAGACACATTCAGGGAACTACACTTTGGCCAAGGTTTTTCGGAAAGAACAGCCTATGTCATAACCTCAAGAATTTACAGGAGCGGTGGATATACCAAGGATGCTGTTTATTTAAGGGGACTGATAAATCTTATCAAATACTTGAGGAATGGCGGAGAGTTGGCCCCTCTATGGGTAGGAAAGATCTCCATAGAAGATATTCCTATCATCAACGAACTCCAGCTTCGCAAGGTCCTCAAGCCTTCCCTCCTCAATCCAAGGTATATAGATTCTCCCCAATCGATGACCAGGTTGAATGAATTAAAACAAGGAAAACTCATATTAAAAATAATTTAAAAACTTAAAATTATGAAAATTGGATTTGTTGTAAATGATGTTAAAACAGAACAGAGCGGTTATACTACAACCCGCCTGGGAATGTGGGCTGTAAACCGTGGACATGAAGTCTGGGTGATCGGACTCGGAGATTTCGCCTATGACCCTGACGAAAACATAAAAGCCAGGGCATATTCAGTGCCTAAAAAGACCTACAAGACTACAGAATCATATTTAAAGGCTCTGCAGAGTAAAACTCAATTATTTGAAAGAATTACGGTTGATGATCTTGACATCCTGATGCTCCGGAGCGACCCTGCCAATGAGATTGGTTCACGTTCATGGGCCGGAACTGCTGGAATCAATTTCGGAAGGATCGCCATGAGGCATGGTGTAATTGTGCTAAACGACCCAAATGGACTGGCCAAGGCAGTAAATAAAATGTATTTTCAGCTTTTCCCTGAGGAGGTGCGCCCCCAGACCATGATTACCCGCGATCTTAACGAAATAAAGTACTTTGCCAAGGAACATGGTGGTCATATTGTGCTTAAGCCCCTGCAAGGCTCTGGCGGTTCCGGTGTCTTCCTGCTGAAGCCAGAGGATAAATCAAACCTTAACCAGATCGTCGAGGCATTGCTGAGGGATGGTTATATCATTGCACAGGAATATTTACCGGCCGCTCAGGATGGGGATACGCGACTGTTCATGATG
>CAYOUP010000317.1:0-4190 GCA_964407125.1 uncultured Hyphomicrobiaceae bacterium
GCTTCAGCCGAAGTTTGGCAAAATTGATGCAAAACAAAGGGCTAGTGCACTGACAGATTAACGAATTGGGCGGACGATCACCTAGAATGAGTAACAGGCGGGAAGACAACAGTGATCCGCGTTCCCTTGCCCCTTGCGCTGTCAATCGCAAGATGCCCGCCCGCATCTTCAACAATACGCCTCACGAGCGGCAGACCAAGGCCAGAGTGGCCATTTTTGCCGGATGCACGAGCTTTGCGCTTTCCGAGCGCCGCGGCGATGTCGGTCTTGCTCATCCCCTTGCCGTCATCGGATATTGTCAGCTTCACATCACCCGTCCTGGTCTGACGTGCGGCGATGCGGATTTTCTTGCCCGTCTTGTGATAGCGGATCGCATTGATGAGCAGGTTCATGAGCATCTGCTGCAGGCCACCACTGCCGACAGCAAGCAGCGGCAAATCTCCCTCAATCCGGCGATGGACTTTCACGCCGCTCTCCCGCGCCAGCGGCGCGACAAGAGCCTGGCAGCGTTCCGCTATATCTCGGATATCGGCGGCGGGTTCATTCCGCGCGTCCCCCTGCCCTTCCACGAAACGGGCGGAAAAATTGGAAAAAATATCCAACGCAAGATCCGCCGCTTCGGCAATGTTATCCGCATAGGAACAGAGCTTGCCGTGGTCGCTGCCGGGTTGCACGATTTCCTTGATCCAGCCGGCAAAGCCACGAATGACATTCAGCGGATTGCCTAGCTCATGTCCCAGCTCGCGTATGGCAACGGCCAGCACTTCCGCATCGACGGGAGCGCCCAGGCGCTGCGTTGGCGATGAGATACTGCCGGCAGCCTTATCGCGTTTCCTGAACGCCTTCTTCATGCCCTTGGCAATCGCCTGCAAGGTGACGTGATCAGTATCTGGGGTTGTGGCGCCGTTCGTCTTCGGCGCTTTATGGGTTTCGCCCGGTGTTCGCGCGCGGCCGGTCTCGGAGCCGAGCGCCTTGATGATGAAGCCGGGCCGCCCGCCCGCAACCTGCAACCCTTGCAAATAACATTGAACGGTCTTTTTCCCGGAAACCGCCGGGACCGACAGCTCTTCCGTCCCTTCCCTCAGATTTCGCGGCGGCGCAGCGAGATGGCTCAGACGCGATGCGAAATGGCTGCGCGCCGAAAAGCGTTTTGCCTGTAACGCATCGAGAGAGGTCACGCCCCAAAAAAGCCGAGCGGGATAATTCGCCCACAAGACGCGGCGTGCTTTTACATCCCAAACCCAGACAGGGTCTTCTGTCGTCAAGAGGTCCCCGAGCGGAATAAACGCATCCGAACTGGTCTCGGTTGTCATTTTCAACAAATCACTTTAATTCCCGACGCTTACTCGGATGAGCTGTAGCAAAATACGAAAAACAAAACCACTGCATAGCTTGCAGTCATATAACAAACCTGCACCTGACATGCCATTGCTGACATTTCATCGCCGAGGAAACGGGTTCGTTCATAAAAAAAGGGCCCGTGAAATTTTTTTGTGTGCAGTGCACAAAATATATATTGCAATGCACAACGAACAGTATTATCTACGAGTATATGCAAGACATATTGCAGCTTGCTGAGAACATAAACAGCCCCTACTGACTATTGGAAAGAGACGAACCATGCAGTATTCACCCGACCTTGAGATCCCCTCATCATTTCGCGAAATCGCCAGCCGCTCTGTCGAACAGGCGAAAGAAGCATACGTCCGCTTTGTCGACGCAGCGCGTCAAACACAGGATATGGTAAGCAAAAGCACGGAAGTCTTTACCTCCGGCGCCAAAGAAGTGAATGAAAGAGTTCTTGGCTTTGCAGAAACCAATGCAAAGGCCAACCTCGATGTTGCTTCCCGCCTGGCCCAGGCTCGCGACGTCAAGGAGATCTTTGAAATTCAGACGCAATTCGCCCGGACGCAGATGGAAGCCTATGCCCAGCAGGCTCAGGAACTGGCCCGTATCATGGCCACTTCGGCGCAAAAAGCGCAGCCCTTGAGCTAGTTGTTTCTTTGGCCGGACGCGGTTAAACTTGAAAGCGCCGGATGGAACTTTTGCCTTATCTGGCGCTTTTCGCAGTAACAAGATCAACGATGAAACTGGAGGACTTGTTATGTCTGACGATGACGACAACACAAACTTGACCCCACTTTCATCGAGTTCTTCAGGTGCAGGCGGAACACGCGCTTGGAACGTGTCTGTCGGCGACAATCCTGAAAATCCGCAGCCGGACAAGGATATGTCCAACACCCCCGAACAAGCAGAGAGCTCTGCAGCTCCAATGACTGACAAAGACCATAAAGCCCCCGTCACGGAAACGGTCGAGTTGCCCGTAACCGAGGCCGAGTCTCACGCAAGCGAAGCGGCTGAACCCTTCGCCGCCGATGTGAAACAGACCGCTGAAGACCACCCCGACCCGTATGAATCCGTTGAGGCGGACCCATATGCCGGTCCGGATGCGGCAGACGCTTATGCAGATACGGATTCAGGCGAGGCCAGCGTGTCCGCTGAAACCGTAACCGCATCGGATGAGACCTTCACCGGCAACGGCGTTCCCGATCTCGCCCCGGAACCCGCAGCTGACGAACACACGACCGAACAACTCCGCCAGGCCGTTCTGGAAACGATGGCCGGGCAGGAAGGCAAGCAGGAAGAGGCATTTGCACTCTTTGAGCGTATCTCCGAAGATTTCTCGGCGATGCTGGCGTCTGCCCGAAATGACGCCGCCGTCTTCAGCTTCAAGCTGATGGAGTTTGCGCAGGCCAATGCGCAAAACAATTTCGAACTTGCACGCGCCTACAGCCATGCGCGTACCCTGCCGGAAATCTTAAATGTGCAGGCGGATTATGTGAAGCGGCAACTGGAATTGCTGAATGCGCAGGCCAGGGAGTTGCAGGCGCTGACCTCTGAAATAACCGCGAAAAACGCGATGGACCTGCAGAGCAAGCGCAGCATCGGCTGATTGGTCGAAACCAGTTCGCAGTCGAGCTGATCAGGCCCGTTTCCCTTGCCGGGAGGCGGGCTGTCTTATAGTGTGCGGCCGAAAGAAACCGCCCCGCAGGCTGGCAATATCACCGCCATGACATATATGCCCGGCATGGATGCCGAAACCATTACAGACCGCAATAGCGATGCGCCCCGGCTCAACAGCCTGATGCTGCCGCGCGCGCCTGCGGATACCCGCGTCGTCGTCGCCATGTCCGGCGGTGTCGATTCCTCCGTCGTTGCCGCAATGCTGAAGCAGGACGGTTACGACGTCATCGGCATCACGCTTCAGCTTTACGACCACGGCGCCGCCACCAGCCGCAAGGGCGCCTGCTGCGCGGGACAGGACATTCGCGACGCACGCCGGGTCGCCGCGAAAATCGGCATTCCGCATTATGTGCTCAACTATGAAGACCGCTTCCGCCGCGACGTGATCCAGCCCTTCGCCGACAGCTATGTCGCAGGTGAAACGCCGATCCCATGCGTTGCGTGCAATCAGTCCGTCAAGTTCCGCGATCTGCTGGAAACGGCAAAGGATCTCTCGGCCGACATCATGGCGACGGGTCATTATATCAGCAGCCGTCCCGGCCCTTATGGCTGGGAAATGCTGCGCGCGCTCGATGCCGAACGCGATCAGAGCTATTTCCTGTTCGGTACGACGCGCGAACAGCTCGCATTTCTGCGCTTTCCCCTAGGCGACCTGCATAAGGACCGGACGCGCGAAATCGCGGCGAACCTCGATCTTCCGGTCGCCGCCAAGCCGGACAGTCAGGATATCTGCTTCGTGCCTTCAGGACGCTACACGAGGATCGTGGAAAAGCTCCATCCCGGCGCGGCCGAAGCGGGCGACGTCGTTCATGTGGACGGCCGCATTCTCGGTCAGCATGACGGCATCATTCATTACACGATCGGCCAGCGGCGCGGCCTTGGCGTCGCCTCGGGCGATCCTCTTTACGTGATCCGGCTCGATCCGGAAAAGCACGAGGTCGTCGTCGGTCCGCGCGAGGCGCTGCTTGCTCACCGCGTTGTCCTGCGGGATATCAATTGGATCGGCGACGGTGACTTGTCGGAGTTGCCCGAAGCCGGACTGCCGGTCCATGCGCGCATCCGCTCAACACAGCCGCCACAGCCTGCAACTTTATTTGCTTCGGACGGCCAAACAAGCATCCTGTTGCATGACGGCGAACACGGCATTTCGCCCGGTCAGGCCTGCG
>CAYOUP010000318.1:0-4174 GCA_964407125.1 uncultured Hyphomicrobiaceae bacterium
CAGAGCAGCAAGGATCAGCGTTTCCGGAAGGAACTCCATCATCATTGAGGTCCTCCCAGCAGCATATGGGCGGCGGCCGCCGCGACATCGGCGCTGGCGCGGGTATCGATGCCGAAATAGATGACCGCACCGGCAAGCATCAGCATCGGCACGAGCATGGAGGCCGGTGGCTCCACGGCCTCGGCGGCACGCACGGACGTTTCCCGGAAATAGGCCGCTTCCACAACCCGTCCGACGTAAACGACCGCGATCAGTGAACTGAGTACGATCAGGAACAGGACCGGCCAGTAGCCTTTCTCCACCGCTCCGACCGCCAGATACCATTTGGAAATGAACCCGGCCGTTCCCGGCACGCCGATAAGGCTGAGGCCGCCGACCACGAAAACCGCCATCGTCAGCGGCATCTTTCGGCCGAGACCGGCGAAATCGGAAATCCGCAGAGTGCCAATTCGGAAGAAAACCGCGCCCACGGCCATGAAAAGCGCCGCCTTCGTTATCGCATGGTTGAACAGATGCGCGATGCTGCCGGTCAGCCCGGATTCGTTGGCGAGGCTGATGCCGAGAGTGATATAGCCGATCTGTGCGACCGAGGAATAGGCCAGCATGCGCTTGGCGTGACTCTCGAATACCGCGCTGAATGAAGCCAGGAACATCGCCGCGAGCGAAAGCACAAGCAAGACATTGGCGACGGGAAGCGTCTCAAAGCTGAAGGCGACGCCGAAGACTGAGAAGAAGATGCGGATCAGCAGATAAACGGCAACTTTTGTGGCTGTGCCGGCGAGGAACACCGTGGCAGCGGAGGGCGCATAGGCGTAAGCGTTGGGGAGCCAAACATGCAGTGGGAACAGCGCCAGCTTGAGGCAGATACCAACGGTCAGGAATGCCAGCGCCGCCAGCACAGGCCGGGAGAATTCCGCCGATGCCGGTCCTAACCGGGCCGCGATGTCGGCCATGTTCAGACTGCCGGTCACCAGATAAAGCAGGGCCACGCCGATGACATAGAATGTCGCGCCGATCGTGCCGACAATCAGATATTGATAGGAAGCGAGCAGTCCCCGGCGATTGCGTCCGAGCGCAATCAGCACATAGGTCGAGAGTGAGGAGATTTCGAGAAACACGAAGACATTGAAGGCGTCGCCCGTGACCGTAATGCCGAGCAGCCCGGCCAGGCAGAGCAGATACATGGTGTAAAACCAGGCCTGACGGTGAGACTCGACTTCCCGGGCAACACTCCGCTTTGCAAACAGCATGACCACGGCACCGACCGACGTAACGAGCATGAGCACGAAGGCGTTCAGAATGTCGACGCGATATTCGATGCCCTGCGGCACAGCCCAGCCGCCCATCACATAGGAAATCGCCTGCCCGGTCTGCATGACCTTGATCAGCAGCCGGACCGCGACGCCAAAGCAGATCCAGCTTACGAGCAGCGAGAATGCCCAGGCGATTGCCGCGCGGCGGAAAAAGGCCGAAAGGAGGGCGCCGACAAGTGGCACCAGCACCTGCAGGATGGGGAGATGCGCCTCGATCGAGATCATATCTCCTCATCCCTGGAAAAGATTTCATCTTCTTCGACGGTGCCGTAGGCCTCGTGGATACGAACAACAAGGGCGAGCCCGAGGGCGAGCGTGGCGACGCCGACGACAATAGCGGTCAGGATCAGCACGTGCGGCAGGGGATTGGAATAGACGGTATAGGCGGGATCAACGATCGGCGCGGTGCCGCCGATGATTTTGCCGGGGGAAATATAGAGCAGATAGACCGAGGTTTGGAACAGTGACAGGCCGACGAGTTTCTTGATCATATTGCCATGGGCAATGACCACATAAAGACCCGCAACCATCAGGAAGATCGTGATCAGATAATTATAGTGGGCGACGATGTTTTCCAGGAGGCTCATGAGCGCCCCCGCTCGGCAAAGGCGTAGAAGATCGCGATCATGGTGGAGGAAACGGTGATCAGCACGCCGGTTTCGATCATCAGAATGCCGTATTCATGACCGTGAGCGGGATTATGATGCGATAACACGCCGTAATCCAGAAAATGGTGGCCTTCGAAAAGGGCCGGGATGCCGGCGCTGGCATAGATTAGCACGCCCAGCGGTATGAGGCGCTCGACGAGTTCCTGCGGTACGACACGTTTGGCGGCGACGATGCCGAAGATCAGACCATAGAGGATGACCATGGCCGCACTGATGACCCCGGCCTGAAAGCCCCCGCCGGGTCCGAAATCACCATGGAAATGAACGTATAGCGCAAACAATAACATGAATGGCAGGATCAGCTTGACGGTAATCCTGAGAATCGCGTCGAGTTTCATGATGCTGCCGATCCCTCATCATTCTTATCCTTCCGGCGCCGCCGCCCCCTGAGCAGCAGCATGACGCCGATGCCAGCCGTGAAGATAACGGTGGTTTCGCCAAGCGTGTCATAGCCGCGATAATCAGCCAGCACGGAGGTGACGATATTCGGAACGGTCGTCTCGTTGATCGATTGCTGAAGGTAGTGCGGCACGGTATGCTGATTGATCGGCGCATTTGCGATGCCGAATGGCGGAAGGCTGAATGTGCCGTAAATCAATGCGGCGCCAACGGAGCCGGAGACGAATAACGGCAGGATCACGTTGCGCGGCTGCGGATTTTCCCGTGACTGGGTGAGATAAAGCGTTGCCAGCAGAACGATGGTCGAGACGCCCGCGCCGACCGATGCCTCGGTCATCGCAACATCCACCGCGTCGAGCACGATCAACACGCTGGCCATCAGGAAGCTGTAAATGCCGGCAAGGATGACGACGCCGAACAAACTGCGCTGCCGAATGACCGCAACGGACGTAACCGCAAGCAGGGTCAGGAGAACGGCATTTACGAACGATTCCATCACTCCCCCGTCCCGGCCGGCAGAGCATCCTTGGTATCGAGCCGCTCGCGGCGATCCTCGTGCAGGAGCGGCTTGACATTCTCGCCAAGCGCGGCTTGCGCCAATGCGTGCGTTGCCACCGGCCCGGTGAAGAAGAACAGCACCAGGAGAAAGAGCAGCTTAAGCGTCACCAAGGTGAAACCGGCCTGTAGTATCAGGCCAGTGATGAGCAGCCCGGCGCCAAGCGTGTCGCTGACACTGGCTGCATGCATGCGCGTATAAAGATCCGGCATACGCACCAGGCCGATGGCGCCAATGACAATGAAGGTGCTTCCTGCGAGGATGAAGGCCCAGCTCAGCCCGTCGATGATCAAGTCCATCACGGTGCCTTTTCTTCTGCTCCGTCGTCATAAGCAAGATCGCCATGACGGAAGAATTTGAGCACGGCAAGCGTCGAGATGAGGTTCAGAAGCGCGTAGGTCAGGCCGATATCGAGCCATTCCGGCCGGCCAGTGAGAAAACCGAACACAGCGAGCAGCAGGATAGCCAGTGTGCCGACCGAGTTCCCGGCCAGCACACGGTCGAAGACCGTGGGCCCGCGTGTCGCGCGGATGACGGCGAGCGTCAAAGCCAGGAGAATGGCGGCTGCCGCGACCGTGAACATCAGGCCTTCCCCTCGAATTGCTTGACCCGCGCATCCATGCCGCCAGCCTCAAGATCGAGAGCGCCGTCATTGACGAGCGCATGGACGGTCAGCAGATTGCCCTTGACGCCGGTTGTGATCGTACCAGGGGTCAGGGTGATGGAATTGGCGTAGGCGACGACCCCGACGGAGGTGCGCTGGCTGGCTGCGACGACGGTCATGGTGGGCGAGATCGGCAGCTTCGGATTGACGATGATCCTGGCGACGCTCCAGGCCGACTTGGTGATTTCCCAGATCAGCCAGGGGATATAGGTCAGTGCGGGGCCCAGAAGGTGAACAGGGTGTGCTTCCCGGTCCACCGCCCCCATTCGCGAGGCCATATATACGCAAAAAACAGAACAGGCCGCACCAATTCCGAGAAGAAGGTACGTGTAGTGACCAGAAAGCGCCAGCCAAAATGCAAAGAGTGCAATTCCCAGGCTGACGTGGCGCATCCGCCCCCCTATTCCATTGCGAAAGTCACGGTGCGTGACCCTCGGACTGCGATCCGTCAGGAAGTCATTTCCCAAGCTTTTCCACTGCGGGAACAGCGAGTTGACCGCCCACAGCCTTGTCTATGCCATATCCGGCGAAAGCGCAACCGGTCTATAGTGACGCGGATTCAAGCAGCGTGCGC
>CAYOUP010000319.1:0-4157 GCA_964407125.1 uncultured Hyphomicrobiaceae bacterium
TTCGTCAGCACTCCCAGAAGCTCCTGCGCAAGCATCTTGTTGGCAAGCTGGCGAGGCGAAAGGTTGAGGGACAGAAACAGATCGTTCGGCCAGCCGGCTGCGTCCTCGATAGCCTGCTGAAGCACGGAGATCGTCATCATGCCGATCAGACCAGTATCCTCGGCGATCGGGATGAAGACATCCGGCATTATCACGCCATGCACCGGATGATGCCAGCGGGCAAGTATTTCGAGGCCGAGAATCTCTTGTGTGGAGAGATTGACGAGCTGCTGGTAATAGGGAACGATTTCGCCGGATGAAATGGCGTTGGCAAGCTCCGCTTCAAGCCGGATATGCAGCTTGAGCTTTTCATCCATTTCTTTCTCGAAAAAGCGGAAACGTCCGCGTCCCTGCGTCTTGGCCTTGTACATGGCCATATCAGCGCGGCGCAGACATTGCTGGACGAAAACCTCCATGCTGTTTTCAGCGCCGGGAAAGTTTTCATCATGGTGGTTAATAATGGTTATGCCGACGCTTACCCCGATATTGATCGCAAGGGATTCGACGTAAATCGTTTCTGCAATATCGTGCACCATCCGGCGGGCAGTGCGTTCCGCCACATCCCCATTTTGCAGCGATGGCATGAAAACGCCAAACTCATCGTCGCCAAGGCGCGCCACGATCCCTTGAGCGTCGAGCGCTCTTTTCAACCGCCGTGCGACCTCGCAAAGCACACCATCGCCGATCCGGTGTCCGTATAGATCATTGACCGGCTTGAAATAGTCCAGATCGATAACGAAGAAGGCGCTTTCATATCTTTTCGGAACATTCCGCAATTCCTCGGCAGCACGCTCGAGAAAATCCTGTCGGTTCGGCAATCCGGTGAGAGGATCGTGACGGGCGAGCGTTTTAGCTGCCTCTTCGGCAGCTTTGCGTTTGTTTATTTCGTTCCGAATGTCAGTGACGCGTCTATAAGCAAATATTGCCATGGCGGCGCCACTGAAGATCAGCAGAGCGAGTATTTCATCCAGTTGCCAGCTTTCATGGGCCTTGCTGAATTCATACATTTTATCGAGGGCGTCATAACTTAGGACGAATATATATGCGATCAGAATAAAGATCGTCAGAAATACAAGATCCCTCTGCGCGCGCGATAAATTATTAAACCAATTCCTGATCTGAACTAAACTCATACTACCCTCGGGGCGGTTTCGCCCGCTTTCTTTACTTTTTAGGCGCGATTTCAATGATTTGTGCCATCTTATTCGCTTACCTTGACATTCCCGGATTCAAGGCAGGTCTTCACCTGGCACGATTTGCCTGGTGATCAAGCTATCGCTAACGTTCTAAAGCGCTGTTAAATCGGGAGTTAGAATTGCACCAGTCCGCGAAACGGACGACGCCCTCACCCTGTATGCCAGCGGGCATTGACAGTATCTGCCGATGCATCAAACTGAATAAGCCGCATAACGGCGTTGGGACGGACATGGGCAGCGGCCAATGACCACGTTTCTTGGATGTATTGCCGATGATTTTACCGGCGCGACCGATCTTGCCAGCCTGCTTGCGCGCAGTGGCGCGAACGTGTCGCTGCGTATTGGCGTGCCTAATGAAGCGCCGTCGGGCACCGCAACTGCGGAATTCGAGATCATCGCGCTGAAAATCCGGACTATCCCGGTGGCCGAAGCTGTCGCTGAAGCCCGGCAGGCGCTCGAATGGCTGTGCAAGGCGGGGGCGAACCGTTTTTTCTGGAAATATTGCTCGACATTCGACAGCACCGCGCAAGGCAATATCGGCCCTGTCGCCGAGGCGCTGATGGCGGATCTGGACACGAAACAGACGATCTACTGCCCCGCCTTCCCGGAAAATGGCCGCGCGATCTTCATGGGCAATCTGTTCGTGGGCGAACAGCCGCTTGCGGAAAGTCCGATGAAGGATCATCCTCTGACGCCGATGCGTGACTCCAGCCTCATGCGGCTGCTTGCCCCCCAGGTCAAGGCGCCGGTCGGACTGGCAAACCGGCTTGTTGTCGCCAACGGCCCAGAGGCTTTGCGTGAAAGGCTGGCGGCGCTCACTAAAGAAGGCATTGCCCATGTCGTGGTCGATGCCGTCGCCAATGAAGATCTGTTCGTGATCGCCCGAGCCTGCCGCGACATGACGCTGATAACGGGCGGAAGCGCGGTTGCCATGCCGCTGCCGGAACTTTACAAGCGCGACGGTCTGCTTGCGGGCGAGCTCAAAGCGCCGGAGCCGCCGGAACTCGCGTCCGGAAGCATCATACTGGCGGGCAGCTCCTCCGCCATGACACGCAAGCAGGTCGCCGCATTTACCACGAAAGCCCCGTCTTTCCGGATTGATCCACTGAAGCTTGCTGAAAACGGTCCGCAGGAAGCGCGCGACTGGCTCGCCGCACAGCCGGTGGATGCACCGAAAATGCTTTACGCCACTGCCGAGCCGGATTCGGTCAAGGCTGTGCAGGACAAGCTCGGCGTCGAGGCCGCCGGGACGATGGTCGAGCAGGCTCTGGCCCGGCTCGCCGTCGATGCACGCAATATGGGCGTGCGCCGTTTCGTGATTGCAGGCGGCGAAACCTCGGGCGCCGTCACCAAGGCGCTCGGCGTCCGGCAATTGACGATCGGGCCCGAAATCGCGCCCGGCGTACCCTGGACCTTCTGCAAAAGCGGCGGCCATACCATCGCGCTGACGCTCAAATCCGGCAATTTCGGTGCGGAGACCTTCTTCAGCGACGCCCTTGCCAGGCTGGAGGTTGCATGAGCGAAGAAGCTCGGCTGCGCGAGATGATCTGTGAATTCGCCAAATCAATCTACGATCGTGGCCTGACGGGCGGATCGACCGGCAATATCTCCGCACGGCTTACCGATGGCCGCCTTCTGGTGACGCCGACAGGCAGCAGCTTCGGCAGGCTCGACCCGGCGCGGCTTTCGCTTTTCGATGCCAGCGGCAACCTTGTCGATGGTGACAAGCCGACCAAGGAAATGCCGCTTCACGCTGCTTTTTACGAAACGCGTCCCGAAAAGACCGGCGCGGTCGTTCACCTGCATTCCTCGCATTCAACAGCGCTCTCGGTGCTTCCCGATACGGATCCCGACAATATGCTCCCTCCGATCACGGCTTACGGTATCATGCGGGTTGGCAAGGTTAAGCTGCTGCCCTATTTCATGCCGGGCGATCCGGCGATGGGCGACGCGATCCGTGGGCTCGCCGGAAAACGCAGTGCTGTCGTCCTCGCCAATCACGGCCCGGTCGTCGCCGGAAAGGATCTCGAAGCGGCGGTCTATGCGATGGAAGAGCTGGAGGAAACAGCAAAGCTGACGCTGATGACGCGCGGGCTTAATCCACGGCTCCTTAACAATGTTCAAGTCGAGGCGCTTGTCAAAAAATTCGATGTGGAGTGGGATTGAGGCATGACACGTTTTTCCGCCAATCTCGGTTTTCTCTGGCGTGAGCTGAGCCTGCCCGATGCGATCTGCGCTGCGAAGCGCGCCGGCTTCGATGCTGTCGAGTGCCATTGGCCGTATGATACGCCAGTGGAGCAAGTCGTCGCCGCGCTTGGCGAAACCGGACTGCCCATGCTCGGGGTGAATACCATACGCGGAAAGGACGGCGAATTCGGCCTTTCCGCTCTCCCCGGCCGGGAGGAGGACGCACGCGACGCAATCGACCAGGCGATCTCCTATGCCCGCGCGATCAAGGCTGCCAATGTTCATGTCATGGCGGGACGGGCTTCGGGCGAGACAGCCCGCAAGACTTTTGCCGCCAATCTCGCCTATGCCTGCAGGGAAGCCGCACCTCATGGCATCACCATCCTGATCGAGCCGCTCAACGGTTATGATGCGCCCGGCTATTTCCTGAACAGCTCCGCTCAAGCCGTTCATATCATTGAAAAGATTGCTGCGCCCAATCTGAAGCTGATGTTCGACTGTTATCACATCCAGCTTCTTGAGGGCGATCTGACGCACAGGCTGGGCAATCTCATGCCGCTGATCGGCCATATCCAGTTCGCCTCCGTGCCCGACAGGGCGGAGCCGGATCATGGCGAACTTGACTATCGTCACATCTTCAAAGTGATCGCCGATCTGGGATATACGGCTCCGCTCGGCGCCGAATACAAGCCCGCCGGATCGACCGATGACGGGCTAGGCTGGATGCAGTCGCTG
>CAYOUP010000320.1:0-4149 GCA_964407125.1 uncultured Hyphomicrobiaceae bacterium
TGGCCGCCGCGTCGTAGCCGGCCGAGAGCCCCAGGCCGGCGAAGCCCAGGAAGCCGTTGAACTCGCCCGGGTACATCAGGCCGAAGCCGACCAGGGCGTAGGTCAGGATGCCGATGCACACGATGAACGTGTTCTTGAACAGGATGTTCGTCGTGTTCTTGGCGCGAGTCATGCCGGACTCGACCGATGCGAAGCCCAGGTGCATGATGAACACCAGGCCCGCCGAGAGCATCATCCACAGGTTGTTGGCGACGAACTGACCCGGTGTCACTTCGTCGGCGAGCGCGGCGCAGGGCAGGAGCAGACCTGCCAGCACCATGGGGATCCATCGCCTCATCTCGTTTTCCTCCTTCATGGGGTGTCCGCCTCCCATCCATCCGGAGGGGGCGAGAGGTCTTCACCGGAACCCGTGTGCCGCCGAGCGCGGTGTCCCCCCGCGTTTCCTGCAGCACCCGGCAGCAAGCGGTCTCCGGTGTGTCCGCCGCCCCTAGCGCAACGTCCGTGCCAACACGCGCACAGGCGCCGATCATCCCTAACGATCGTTATCCGAGGCCCAGGAGAGTTCGACCGCCCTTGTGCCGGGGCCAGCCCACCGCGTCGGGTTTCCGGCTGCCCAGGTGCCGGGCAGCACGCCTAGTGAGCGGGCACGCTGGCCGAGCCGGCTGCAGACCTCGGCCGGGCCGACCGCGAAGGGTCGGCGCCAGCGGCCGAGTCGCGACCGCGTTCCCCACACCGGAATGTGACGCTCGCGACCACATCCACTGTGTCCTAAAAGACCCACAAAGACCGGTGCGTGCCCGTTGCCAGTCCTTGCAGACGGTGCTTACATCCGCCGCGTCCCCCCGACAGACCGGCTCCTTCCAATGCGAATCCAGCGGTTTTCCAGCTCATGAGGATTCGTCTGACTTCGCGGCGGGGGGCCAAGTAAATGGTCTCACGGAGGACAAGATGACGATGGTGGGAAAGACGCTGGTCGGCCTGACGGTGACGGGCTTGCTCGTTGCCGGGCCGGCGTTCGCGAGCCCCGATGTCGACAAGGAACTCGCCGAGATGCGCGAGATGGTCGAGGGGCTCAAGCAGAAGGTCGAGGCTCAGGAGGAGCAGCTCCAGCACCAGGGCGGACTCCTCGAGGATGCTCAGAAGGTGGTTCGGGAACAGCAGAAGGATGACTCGGCGAAGTCGGCCCTCAGCGAGTACTGGGAGGCGGTCGACGTCAGTATGAGCATGGCCGCGAGCTACGCCTGGAACTTCCGCCAGCCCGACCTGAACACGGGTGGCGGCTTCCCCGGCGTTGGCGCGAACCAGGGCACGAGCGGCCTCTTCTATCCGTTCCACGGCGACCACAACAGCTTCCAGGTCGACCAAGTGATGCTCGACATCAGCAAGGAGGCCACGGACGAGAGCCGCTCCGGCTTCGGCTTCACGATCCTCTACGGCAACACCGCGGCCTTCCTGGGCCAGGGCGGGAACCTGGGTGCGGCGACGGTGACGATTCCGTCCGGCACCACTATCCCGGGCGTCGGTACAACCACCGGGGACGTCGTACTTGCAGCGCCCCAGAGCCGCCGCTCGTTCGGTGACTCGACCAGCGACTACTACATCCACCAGGCCTACATCAGCTACCTGGCTCCGCTGGGTATCGACGTGGAGTTCACCGCGGGCAAGTTCGCGACGCTGATCGGCGCCGAAGTGGCCGACACGTCGCAGAACTTCAACATCACGATGGGGAACATCTACAACCTGTTCCAGCCGATCGACCACGTGGGCATCCTGGCGTCCACCGAGGTCGGCCCGATCTCCCTCACCGGCGGTGTGGTGAACGAGGGCACCCTCTCGATCAGCTCGCCCGACATCAACAAGGAGAAGGGCTACATCGGTCAGGTCGGCTTCAACCAGGGCGACTTCGGCAGCGCCGTCACGGTCCTCTACACCGCGGACGGCCTTCCCATTGGGAACACGGCGTTGGGCAACAACTCGAAGAAGTCCGGGATCGTCGACGGCGTGCTGACCTACTCGGGCGACGGCTTCGAGGCCTGGCTGAACGGCGACTACACCTGGATCGAGGGCTCCCGCCCGAGCGCCTGGGGTCTCGCGGTGGCCGGCCGGGTGCCGCTGACCGAGGTGTTCTCGGCCGCCCTGCGACTCGAGTACGCCCGCGACCAGGGCAACTACTTCGGGATCCTCGGCAGCCGGAACAGCTCGATCTACAGCGCGACCGGCACGCTGGCCTACATGCTCGCCGAGAACCTCACCCTGCGCGGCGAGGTGCGGTGGGATCGCGTGGTGGAGAATCTCAATACGACCGGTCAGGTCGGCAACGAGTTCTTCACGCGAACGACCGGCGGCAACAACAACCAGGTCGTGGGCCTGGCGCAGGTCGTCTACGCCTTCTAGCTCGGTATCCTGAACGTTCGAAGGGCGCGTCGCCGGTCTCCGGCGTCGCGCCCTTCCTCGTTCTGGCCCCCGAGTCGACGTCAGCCCGCCCGGAGGCCCGCGTCGGCCGACTCTCCGAGTCGGCCGACTAGCGGCCGTTGCCGTCGGTCGAGCGGGAGGGGATGCCGTCGAGGGTCCAGATCGGCGCCAGGCCGAGCTTGCCCATCTTCGTGTAGAGCGTGCGGCGGCCGATGCCGAGGGCACGTGCCGCGGCCGAGCGGTTGCCGCGGTGGTCGCGCAAGGCGCGCGCGATCCGCCAGGCCTCGGCAATCGCCAGGAAGTCGCGGAGCGGCAGCGCCTCCGCCGAGCGGGCGAGCTCGTCGAGGTCGAGCTCGGCCACGGGGGAGGGGTTTCGGAGGATTCGGTCGGATCGCAGTTCGGCAGCCATCGGCTCTCCGCAAAGCAACCCACGTACCATCGCGTCGGAGAAGCGCGCTCGCGCCAGAGCTCGCCTTTTCCCGAGTTCGGCTCCGGGGAGCCCTCGCGCTGCCGAAGCGTTGGGCAGCGACTGCCCAGCGGCTGCGCAGAGGGCGGCGAGAACGGGCGGTTTCCCACTCGCCCGAAGGGCGCGAGCGCTATTCCAGATCGAAGATCTGCTCCACGCGATAGAGGCCGGGCGCTCGTCCTGTCAGCCATGCCGCGGCGCGCACCGCACCCTCGGCGAAGTGGTCGCGCGTGTGCGAGCGGTGCGCGAGCTCCACGCGCTCGCCGCGGCCGATGAACATCACCGTGTGCTCGCCGGTGTTGTCGCCACCGCGCAGCGTCTGGACACCGATCGCCTGCTCGGGTCGCGCGCCGATCTCCCCCGATCGCTCGAGCACGAGCCGATCCGCGAGGGCGACGCCGCGCCCGGCCGCGATCGCCTCGGCCAGGCGCAGAGCGGTGCCGCTCGGCGCATCGCGCTTCGCCGCGTGGTGCAGCTCGACGACCTCGGCGTCGAAGCCCGGGCCCAGCCGGCGCGCCGCCTCCCGGGTCAGCCAGGCGAGAACGTTCACGGCGAGCGAGAAGTTGGCGGCGCGCACCAGCGGGATGCGATCGCCGAGGGCGTCCAGGGCCTCGGCCTGCTCGGGCGAGAAGCCGGTGGTCCCGGTGACGTAGGCGGTTCCCGAGTCGGCGGCGGCCCGGGCGATCGCGAGCGTCGCAGCGGGAACGCTGAAGTCGATCGCGACGTCGCACGCCTTCATGGCGGCCGACGCGTCCGAGGTGACCGCCACCCCGTCCTCGAGCTCCGATCCCAGCCCGGGGTGGTCCTCGCTCTCCAGGGCGGCGCCCAGCACCAGCGAGGGCTCGCGGGCGAGCGCCTCGCGCACGCAGGCGCCCATGCGCCCGAGGGCGCCCACCACCAGGACGCGACGTCGCGGAGCGGCCATCAGCGGGTGAAGCCGTGCTCCTTGAGCACGACCTGCAGCCGCTCCCGGTGGGCCTCGGAGAGCGGCGTCAGCGGCAAGCGGATCTCGGGCCCGATCAGGCCCATGAGATGGAGCGCCGCCTTCAGGGGGATCGGGTTCGTCTCGACGAAGAGCGCCTCGAAGAGCGGAAGCAGGCGCTGGTGCTGCCGGCGCGCGCTCTCGGTGTCGCCGGCGCGGAACGATCGCACCAGGGTGATCATCTCCGAGGGCGCCACGTTCGACGCGGTCGAGATCACGCCGTCGCCGCCCACGGCGAGCATGGGCAGGGTCATCACGTCGTCGCCCGCGAGCACCCGGAAGCCCTCGG
>CAYOUP010000321.1:0-4132 GCA_964407125.1 uncultured Hyphomicrobiaceae bacterium
TGCGTCCGCAGTAGCGGTCCGCGTCATGAAATATCCATTGGCGTTGCGTTCCGGGCCTATTCGCCCGTCAGTCCGCCTTCAGCCACAACCCCCTGACTGCAGCTGAGCCGCTTCAAGCGCTCGGCAAGCTGGCGACGCAGTTCATCCGCATCGTGCAGGGCGGGCTTTTCGCCATCGGCGTTTTTTGTACCAGCGGCATCCGTTTTGGCCTGTTTCTTTAGCTTCTCGAACAAGCCGACCAGCGTGTTGAGCGTGCGGACATTGCGTTCGAAGTCAGCGGCGGAGGCCGGTTCAGCGTTGGCTGCCATGCGATTTTCGAGTTCGGTCATTTTCATATCCAGGGCGCGAAGGAGGCGGTTTGGCATGTCTGCCGTGGATGCCTGCGCCCGGCTAGCAGAGAATTTATTGGGCTTGCGCCGTCTCGGCCAGCCTTCGTCATTGATGCGCTGATAGAGCCGTTTGTGGCTGATGTCGTGCAGTATGCAAATTTCCATAACGGACAAGACGCGACCGCCATAGTCCTGCGCGATGGCTTGCCAGTCCGGTGCGGGATTGGTGGAAGCAAGGAGAGGTGACACTATCCAGAACCGTGAACGAGAATGGGATCAGTTTTTGCAAAGATATCTTTTTCGCCATCATTGCGAGGCCGGAAGCCGAAGCAATCCAGCAGCAAATGATGATCTCAGATGCTGGATTGCTTCGCTGCGCTCGCAATGACGGGAATGTCTTCGTGTAAAACGATCCTGCCGTTGGAAATACAGGACGACGGATGCTCAGGCCCTTATGGCTGGGCAGAGAAAGAAGCGTCATGTCCCGGAAAGAAGATTGATCGGCTGGAGTTCGCATCGAACTGAAGCGACGATCTGAGTTCGTCACCCACTTTTCCGATCATGCCCAAACCCTACACGAACACCGTTGCGCTGTAAATTCGTAGAATCACGTATTCCGTAAATTCGGACAAACTTTTCTGCGCGGTAATTCATTGCTTGCCATTCCGCCGCCTGCCAACATATTCCTAATGAAAATCATTCACATTTGACACCATGTCTCAATTGAAGCTCATCGCCCTGGATCAAGAGGATCTGCAAATCATCTCGGCACATTTGCAGGATGCGATCGTGCGCGTGGATGAAATCGCTTATCTTCCCAATGAGAGCCGGTTTGCCGCCATCGTTCGGCGCTTTGACTGGACGGGTGGTGACGGTGACAATGGCGTTTACGAACGGCGCCAATCCGCTCTGCGTTTCGAGAAGATCAAAAACGCTCAGTATAAGGATATTCCGCTTGGCGGTGGCGGTGATACTGCACTTGAACTGCTGGCGATCAATTATGAGCCGACGGATGAGGTCGGCGGTACTATAACGCTGGTCTTCGCAGGGGGCAGCGCGATAAGGCTCGCAGCCGATACCATTGAAGCGGAGCTGCGCGATCTGGGGCCGGTCTGGAAAACGCAGGTGAAGCCCGAACACCCTGAAGACAAGCCGGTGAAAAGAACAGGTTAAACAGTCATCATGGTTCGCCGTCTGAATAATCGGGATGCGGCTTTCGAGGCCGATTTTTCCGATCTGCTTGCTCTGAAGCGCGAACAGTCCGTCGATGTGGACGATGCTGTGCGTGCGATCATTGCCGACGTCCGCAAACGCGGTGATGCAGCGCTGGCGGACTATACGCAGCGTTTCGACGGCGTCGCGCTGGAGCCCGGCAAAATTCGCCTCGACGAGAGCGAGATCGAACGGATCATCGCCACTGCCGATGAGAAAGCGCTCCGTGCACTGCATTTCGCTGCGTCCCGCATCGAGGCCTATCACCGAAGGCAGCTTCCCGCCGATGACAGCTTTACCGACGAGACCGGCGCGCGTCTCGGCCATCGCTGGACGGCCATTGAATCGGTCGGCCTGTATGTGCCGGGAGGGCAGGGCAGCTATCCCAGCTCGATGCTGATGAACGCGATTCCGGCGAAGGTTGTCGGCGTTCCCCGCATCGCAATGTGCGTGCCGACGCCGCAGGGCAGAGTCGATCCGCTGGTGCTGGCTGCGGCGAAGCTCGGCGGTGTGCAGGAAATTTATCCCATCGGCGGCGCGCAGGCCGTTGCGGCGCTCGCCTATGGCACGGAAAGCGTCAAGCCGGTCGCCAAGATCATGGGGCCGGGGAACGCCTATGTCGCCGCCGCCAAGCGGCAGGTTTTCGGCAAGGTCGGCATCGACATGATTGCGGGGCCGTCCGAGGTTCTCATCGTTGCCGATGGCGCCAGCAATCCGCAATGGATCGCCAGCGACCTGCTCGCGCAGGCCGAACATGACGAAGCGGCGCAGGCTATTCTGATTACTGACGATCCCGCCTTTGCCGATGCTGTTCAGACCGCGGTCTCCGAGCAACTCGCCACTCTCCCGCGCGGCAACGTCGCCGGAACGAGCTGGAGCAATAACGGCGCGATCATCCTCGTCGACGATCTCGGCGAAAGCCCGCCGTTGGTGGACCGGATCGCGCCGGAGCATCTGGAACTTGAAACGCAGAGGGCGGATGAACTGCTGAAGGTGATCCGCAACGCCGGAGCGATTTTCATCGGGAGCCATACGCCGGAAGCGATCGGGGACTATGTCGCCGGTTCAAATCACGTTCTTCCGACAGCCCGCTCGGCGCGCTTTTCGTCCGGCCTCAACGTTCTCGATTTCATGAAGCGCACCTCGATCCTCCAATTGAATGCCGATAGTCTGGCCGCGCTCGGCCCGGCGGCGATGACGCTGGCGCGTGCGGAAGGCTTCGAGGCGCACCGCCGGTCGATCGCGATCCGTCTCGGCATCGGCGAAACAGCGGATGACGGCGGCGACTGATGCAATGACATGGCAAGGCAAGAGCAATGTCGTCGAGCTTGAGAGGTCTTTGCCGCCTGCCTGTCCCGGAATGCGTATCGGCCTGTTCGGCGGCTCCTTCAATCCCCCGCATTGCGGTCACCGGCATATCAGCGAGGTGGCGCTGAAACGTATGCAGCTTCACCGGATATGGTGGCTTGTGACGCCCGGCAATCCGCTGAAGGACACATCCGGGCTGAAGGAGATTGCCGAACGGGAAGCCGCTGCGCGAAAAGCCGCCGCTCACCCGCGAATGATTGTAACCGGGTTCGAACGGTTTCTGCCGACGCCATATGCTATCGACACGGCGCGTTTTCTTTGCCGCAGATTTGCGGGCGTCGATTTCGTCTGGATCATGGGCGGCGACAATCTTGCGACCTTCCATCTCTGGCGCGATTGGCGGGGGCTATTCGAGATATTGCCGATCATGGTGATCGACCGGCCGGAAGCCCGCAATCAGGCTTTGGCGTCGCCGGCCGCGCAATGTTATTCGGGCGCGCGCCTGCCGGAATCCCATGCGAAAATGCTTCCCGCTTTGCCTGCGCCTGCCTGGATCTACGCCACCGCGCCGCTGCGCGATGTGTCCTCGACCGAAATCAGGAATCGAAGAGGTCTGCAGTCATTGAAGTGAAGCAAATCATAAGTAAGCTGATGCGAACCTTCTTTGCGTTTACTCACTGATCTTTAAATTAAAAAACATACAAGAGAAAATGAATCTGTTTTCATGGGGCTGAAACGCCACACAACGTTAACGAAAATGCTCTGTTATGAAAGTCCGTACCCTTGAAAAATCAGGTGAATTAGGGCACATTGCAAGTGTCAGGTAGAAGGCAGGGACGATGCTCAGAATAAAGCATTCTTCTTGTAGTTTATAAGGTTCCAGGTGGATCAAAACGGAAGGACAACGAACTGATCACGCACACCTCGACAAGGACTGCCGCAAATGGCAATCCTGACACTGTAACGGTCAACACTCTGGACCGTACAGATGAAATGCTGGACGCCGTACTGAATTCCCTCTCCGACGCAAAAGCTGAAAACATCGTTTCGATTGACTTGGCTGGCAAGACGTCAATCGGCGATTACATGGTTATTGCTTCGGGCAGGTCGCAGCGGCATGTCGGCGCTATTGCTGAACAAATCCGGGACGCTTTCAAGAAAGCCGGATGCCGCGAATTGCGAGTGGAAGGATTACCCACCTGCGATTGGGTTCTGATCGACGCTGGTGACGTGATCGTCCATATTTTCCGTCCGGAAGTCCGCGAATTCTATAATCTGGAGAA